>JBAYZJ010000065.1:0-8196 GCA_041672565.1 Endomicrobiaceae bacterium | reverse complement strand
CAACAGAAATAAAAGATAGGAAACAATCTTTAAAAACTTCTGACAGATTTATGTTCTTTAACGATATACTGGAAAATAATGCGCTTGCTCTTGAAGATTTGAATTCTGCAGATTCAAGGGCGATGTATGCATCAATTGCGTTTCTGGAAAAAATGATAGAAGATCTCAAACAAATCAATGAACAGCACGGCAATGATGCCGATGAAGCTTTAAATGAAATAAAAAAAATGTTTGATAAAAAAGAAATGACTTCTGAATTTGTGAAAGAACAGAAAAGTTTATCTCCGTGGCGTGAATCTGCGATAAAAGACATAAGGAGTCTGCATACTTTGATAAATGCCGTTCATCAGACGGCAATAGCTGATTTTACAAAGATAAGAGATTCAATGAATAAAATTGACAAGTCGGGAATGTTTATAATAAATCCAGGGAAAAACCAAATTCCGGTTTATGATTTCTCCGAGCATAAGATGAAACCTGAAGTAAGAGATTTTTTGTCAAAGCTGGCAGAGTATAAATTCGGTTATTACGATGACAATAAAATTATGATGAAAGACGGCAAACTTATATGGAGTAAAAGACTTGGAGTTCACAGTGTTGATATTTTGATTAATTTTGATGATATAAATGAAGGAATAAGACTCAGCTATTATGATTCAAGCAGGGGAGACGGAGGAGCAAGAAGGGTATCTATTCTTGCAGGAGTATTGTCTTCAATAGGTTTTGAAATAACAAGCTTCGATAATATAGTTGATAAAACCGGACTTGAGAATATAGGCGGAGTATGCGGCGTTAAAGCTGTTTTCAGAGTTGAAAATAATCTGAATGTCGGAGAAAGTTTTGCCGAAGCTTTTTACAGAGTTTACCGTCTTATGAGCAGAACAAAAAATCTTGATTATGCTCTTGAAGGGAAACAGGACGATGATAATGATAAAGGTCATATTTACGGACAATATTATGTTCCTTCTTTTACTCTTGATGATTTTAGAAGAATGAAAGGAAATATAAAAGCAGTATCTGCGAAAATAAAAGATCAAACTTTAAATGACGAATTATTCGGATTATATGACAGTACAAGAATAAACCGCGAAAAAAGAGACGGTATGGATTCTGTTTATGATTATCTTGGTTTAACAGGCGACAAAAGGAATATTGATTCTCTTATAAGAATGTTTGTTAACGGTAAAATTGTTCTTAACCGGGATACAAATACTTTGGAAATTAACAGGGAATACCTGCCTATGCAGGATATAATATCGGCAGTAAAAGAAGACCAAAACGAAACATTCAGACAGGCGCAGCTTATAAATCTTATAAATTACGGCAATATGAGTTTTGTTTCAGAAGGATATATAGGAAAGATGATAGCAGTTGAAGGCGTCTTGAGACTTACTGACGGTTATCTTTCGATTAAAGGAGTTGTTGACAGCGATAGAAAAAGAATGAAATGCGCATATGTAGAATATGTAGATTTCAACGGATTCAGAAAAAGTTTAAAATATAACGAACTGATAAATATATTAAACGATAACGGATATGCAGTAAAACATCAGAAAGAAAGAAGTGTTTCGGAAAAGAGAGAGACAATAAAACTTTTAAAAGAGAAAATAACCGTAAAAAAACAAACAGTCGAAATAAACGGAAGAGGAGTTTCTTCAGGCAATGCAGGATATTCTTCAGGTATTGTAACATATAAAAAAGATAATATAGAAAAAGACAGTATTTTGATTATGTCTTATACAACGCCGGATGATATTGAACAGATATCAAGGGTTAAAGGATTGATTACTACAAGCGGAGGAATGTTAAGTCATGCAAATATAACAGCCAGAGAACAGAAAAAATCCGCTGTTCTGGCAAACGGACGCTGGAAAGGAAATAATCTTGAGTGTTCTTATTATACAACGCACGGAGATATATCAACTCGCAACGGTTTTCAAATTCAGGAAATAGAAGAACACAGCGTTCTTTTGAACGAAGGCGACAGAATTTTTATTAACGGCGAAACTGGCGAAATATTACTATTTAATTCAATAAATAACAGAGATTTAAATGTTTTACAGAAAGAAATAGATCAGAATAATACCGCATGGATTAAAGACTTTTTGGACAATCATCAAAATGACAAGAATATCGGAATGATTGTCGAATATATATATTTGCAGTCTGTAAATAACGGGCAGCTTGATAATATTTTTACAATGTTGTTGTCTTGGGATGGGAATGACGTAGTAAGATCTAAAATAAAAGAGTTAAATGACAAATATATAGAAGATAAATTAAACGCCGTAAACGATGCATTGCAAAATATAAAGAAGATAGATGATCCGAATATAGCGTATTCTGTTATTTACAGAATTGAAAAACAAGTAAATTCAATAAAATCGCTTTCCGAAAGAGATGATATAGAAAAAATAAAAAATGAAGTTAAATCTTTGAAAAAAGATATAAAAGATAAGTTAATAAATTTTATAGCTTCTTTTAAATCTACAATTTCATATTTGAATAAAAAAGAATCTTTAACCGATTCTGAAAAAGAAAATTCTGTTAATCTGATGGAAATGGCGAAGGTTTGGAATTATTTTTACGGTTATCCGGGTATAAAAGAAATATGCAGAGAACTTGAATCTAAGATAATAAATGATAAAAATGACGGAACAGTTCTGGAGTCGGAAGTAGAAAAATTCGAAAATATAACGGCAGCTGATGCTTTAAGATACGGTACAAAAACTACTGAACTTGCAAAGATGTCGAAATTAATAAAAGACAAGCAGTTTTCCGGCGTGAATGTTCCAAACGGGATAGGGATAAGCAAAAATGTTCTTTATATGTTTTTTGAGCATATAGGAAAAGGCAGTGAATTCAATGGAATGATGCTTTCTTTTGAAAAAGCTGTTTTGAGCGGAGATAAAGAAAATGCAAGGCGTATTGGTAAAACGATATCGGATATGATAAGAGATAATGACAGTAAAAATTTGGAAAAATATGTTAAATCGCTTACGGTTCAAGGTAAAATGTACGCTGTCAGATCTTCGGGAGTCGGAGAAGACGGAACATCTTATGCTTTTGCAGGTATGGGTGAAACTTCGTTAAACGTTAGCTTTGAAGATATATACGGTAACATAAAAAAGTCATGGAAATCTTTTTATTCATACAGAAGCATAGATTATATGACAGACAGCAGACATATAGTCATGCCTGCCGTTTTGGTTCAGGAAATGGTTACTGATGTCTCAAAAGCAGGTGTAATTTTTACAAGGGATGAAAACGGTAATCTAACTGAAGAAGTTGTATGGGGATTGGGAGAAGGTTTGGTTTCAGGAAGGATAAACCCTGACCATATAATTTTAAATTTAAAAGACAATAAGATAACTTATCTCAGAGCGCTTGATAATATGAAGAAAATTGCAGGGATTGACGGCGGAGGAACAGTTCAGATAAGATTATCAAGAGACGAACAGATAGAAAGAGTTATAGATGAATCAATTATAAGAAAATTGTCTTCAGCGGCTTTTGAACTTGAAAAGAATGCAGGTTATCCTGTTGATATTGAATTTGCTATAGACGGCAATAATCAAGTTTATATATTGCAAAGAAGGCCTATCACAACATTATCGGTAAACGAGTCTTTTGCGGGCATTAAAGAAAAAAATAATGCAATAGACGATAAAATTATAGATAAACTTATATCGGATTTAAACGGCATAACAAAAGACAGAAATCTTGAAACTATAATTAATGTGAAAAATGCACTGTCAAATCTTCCTGAAAATGCTTTGGAAAAATATGAGGCCGTAAGTGACCAAATTAATATATTATTTGATCTTATAAAAGCCGATTCTTCAGGTTCAAAGAGAGTTTATAAAAATTATTTTATGCAATATCTTATTCCTTTTATTCCTTTTGTAAATTTAAGAGGAACAGATGAAACAATTTTAAATGTTATTTTAAAATCATTGCCTGTTGATAAAGAAAATGAATATTTGGATATTGTGAAAGTTTGCGGAGATATTATTAAGAAAATTTATCCTGTCAGCTATGGGGAAGCTGTAGGCATAATAAAGTTCCTTCAGCAGAAAAATATTATAAGTTACAGAAATATTCCGTATTCAATTAAAGAAGCTTTGTCAGATTATAAATATGAAGGGCTTAAAGCTTATTATATTACTGTTTCTGAACCGGGTGTAGATTCTGAACTTAAAAATCAGCTTAAAAATGTAAGTGAAAAATTCAGACAGATGCAATTTACTGATGCTGCCGTTTCAGAAAAAATGGAGTCATATCTTAAAGAGTTTGATTTTTTGTCTGATAAAATCAATATTTCAACGCTTCCTCTATTAGAATACCAGCTTAACTCAATGATTAATGATCTCGCGTTAAATACATCATTGACTTTTGAAGAAAGAACTTTGATATTGGACGGTATTTTATCACTTTGCGAACAGATAATTTCCAAAAATGCGGCAATTGATAGAAATATTATTGCAAAGGTAAATAAAATTGCGCTTGAATCATATAATGTAACTCATAACATGCAAGCTTTTGAGAGAATAGTATCTTTCTTATTATTTACGGCTGAACAAACTGATAATATTGACAGATCAGAAACAAACGGTCTTGCGGTTGAATATTTGTCTAAAATAGCTTTAAATATTTATGAGCCGGTTAAGAAAGATTTAGGTGATAACAAAGAATATGCGGAAAGAGAAAAGAAATGTCTTGATATTTTCAAGCGTCTGTCCGAATCTGCTCCTAAAAATATGTCAATTTACAGATTTTTATTCAATACCAATCAATATGAAAATGCCGAAGGCGTAAACCTTTCAGACAAAACGTTCGGCATTTTATTTAATACGGTAAAAAAGAATAATTTTTCAAATATTATGATTCCGGTTCCTTATAAAGATTCGGATATAATATATTCTGATAAGCTGGCAAGCATGTTTGTAAGACTTTCGAATAATTTGAATATGGTAAAGACATATAACAATTTATACGAAAGCGGAGAGAACGGGAAAAAAATAGTATTGGAAGTGATAAAAAATTTATACGGTATCTCCAAAAATGCTGCTTTAAGCGTTCAGGAAAGAAAAAATGCGGTTTTATCTTTGGCTTCTTTATCTTCATCTTCATTATATACTAAAATTAATGACAGCAAAATTTTAGATCCGGAGAAAATAAACGAAAGCATGAATGCTTTGGGGATATCTTCATTTCTTAAACCGGCGGAAGCTTATATATCAAATATATCCGGCAATTCAAGATATTCAAGAGATGCTGTCAAAGATATTTATGAATTTACTGCATTGATGAAATATCTTCCTGCCGAAATTTTGAACGGTGCCGAAATAGTTCAGAAACCGCCTGTTTATTTAAAAACAAACGGTTTAACGAATATGTTAAATGAAGATGTTAAAAATTTAGTTGAAAGATTTGATACTCTTCAGGAAATCCTTAACTACAATGTTCTTGCTTTAGGGATGTTTGATAACTTGAGCCAGTCTATGTCCGAAAAAGATTTTAACAATATAGTAGACTGCGTGAAAAAAATGATAGACGGTTTTATTAAAATCAATGAAACGCACGGCAATCAGGCGAAGAATGCATTGAATAACATTTTATCTTCAATGGGAAAAGTAAATGATGAGTCTATAAAAAAACAAATGGTTATATCAAAATGGGATTTTGACACGATTGAGGATATAAAGGAAATACATACTCTTATTAATGCCGTTCATCAGACATCTATATATGATTTCAAAAAAAGTATAGGAGATGTTGAAACGGCGAATAAACATATTAAAACGATTACCGCAACCCAGGACAATACTTCTATTTTAGCCTATGATTTGTCTGATAAAAGATTAAATAAAGATATTATAAATTTAATTACGGTTCTTGCTACAAAAAAAATCCCTGAACCTGTCGGCGGAAGCGGGAAATATAAAATAGAAGATTTTATGTGTAAAGACGATATTCTTGTGTGGACCACAAGATTATTTGTGCACAGCGTTGATATTTTTATGAATTTCGGAGAAAGCGACAGAGGAATAACCATATATTATCATGAAGGCGGCAGAAATACAGGTAATGCCGAAAGGGTAAGATACTTTAAAACAATATTGGAAAAATTCGGTTTCAATGTTGACGCCGATATGAAAATTGATTACGGCAGCAACTCCGGCGTATGCGGATTGAAAGCTGTATTGAACAAAGATTACGGGACGGATGATACGACTGATATGGTTGATATAGCTTCAAAAGTTATTTTATTATTCAAATATTCAAATATGCTTGATTGGGATTTGGGAGAATTGTACGACAAATACAGTTATAATTCTTATTTACAGACATTTGACAGTCTTGTCGAAAAATTTATGGACGGTGAAATTTGGGTGGGATATGCTCCTACGCAAACAGATTGTTTCGGCGAACAAGGGCAGAATATGACAAAAAGAATAGAGAAACCCGGAGGGAATATGGTTCAATTTTATAATTCTGTATTGTCATATCTCGGCCTTGAAAGCATTCCTTCCAGAGAGCGCGGATATAATATTGAGCAGCCTAAAATAGATAAATACTTTAATAAGGCAATAGAAAGAGCATATATAGAAGGAAGAATAGTTATTGATGAAAACGGAGTATTAAAGAAAAATGAAGATTATAACATTATGTCTTCTGTAATGACTGATATCGGCAATAATATTTCCGAAACTTCAAAACAAAGCAGAATTGTCAATTTGTTGAACAGATATGAATTCTCATTCAGAACGCTTGGATATGTAGGCAGTTTGATTGCCGTTACAGGCGTTATGAAACTTACAAACGGAGAAAAATTATTTGTAAAAGGAGTTATGAATCCTTATACAAGAAGAATGAAGTATGCGGTAGTTGAGCTTGTTACTGAAACAGGACACAAAAAGCTTACCAGTGATGAATTGATATCTTTATTGTCTGAAGAAGGATATGATATTTCCAATCAGGAATGGGTTGGTAACAGAGAAAGAAAGATGATAAAGAATTTGCTTGAACGTAAAATTCAGGTTAAAGACAGTCCCGAAGTCCGGTGTACTTCAACGTCTGACGGAAACGGCATATATGTTGCCGGCAATGTCACTTTTGACAGAAAAAATGTAAGAGAAGACAGCATTTTGGTTGTTCCTTATACGACTCCTGATGATGTTGAAGCTATAAAAACTTCAAAAGGCATAATTACCACAGGCGGTGGAATATTGAGTCATGCTGCCATTACCACAAGAGAATTTAAAAAACCTTCCGTTGTCATAAACGGCGCGGCATGGATTGATAATGAAGCTGAAATTCAGTATTTTTTATCTGAAGGAGATGTTGAGACATTAAACGGATTTCAACTGCAAAAAGTTAAGTCTAAAAATTTATTGTTGAAAGAAGGATTCAGAGTAGTTATGAACGGTGAAACGGGAACAGTTCTTTTGTTTAATGATATAGATGTAAATTTATTAAATGAACTTCAAGACTGCATAAAAAAGAATGATGAGCAGTCTGTTATTGATTTTATGAAAAAATATGAAGATAACAAAGATATAAGAAGACTCGTCGAATATGTATATTTTCAATCTATAGGAAATTCCAAATTGCAACAGGTTCTTTTTTCTCTATTCAGCGATGATATGCCTTCCGCCGTAAGAATGAAAATAAGAGAACTTAATCAGGATTACATAAAGGATAAAATAAGAAATATAACAGAAGGTGTTGAAAATGTAAAATCAATCGGAAATGTTAATATAGCTTACGATATAATTAGAATGCTGGGCAAGAAATTCGATCTGATCAAAACAACTGAAAAAATAGAAGATTTTGAGAAATTAAAAGAAGAAATAGTATCTTTGCAAAAAGAAATAAAAGACAGACTGTTTGTTTATATTAAACTTTTGATATCAGACAGCAGAATGTATCTCGAAAAGGAAAAACTCAGTATAGAAGACGTAAGAAAAATAATTAATATAATTAACACAGCTACAGTTTACGATTTCTTTGTTCCGGAAAATGAGGAAAGAAGCGATTTGAAGGATTTGAGCAAAGAATTGAAACAGCTTCTAGGACTTTTGGAAATAAAAATAAAGGTATATTTAACGAAAGATGGGATAGTCAGAGTAAACAGGGAAATTATAACCTTTGATGAAATACATGAAGAAGACGTAAATAAGTTTGGTTCTA
>JBAYZJ010000064.1:0-8269 GCA_041672565.1 Endomicrobiaceae bacterium | reverse complement strand
TTTTTGCGATTTCAATTTCTTTATTAATGCAATCAAGCTGATTATTTCTCAACTTCTCCCTATCCATTAACTCGATATCTTTTTGCCAAAACATCATCACTCCTTTTGCCGGAATTTTCAAACAAACATACGCACAGCCAAAACAGTTACAAAAGTATTAAATTCTTATGTATTCATATTTGATTGTGCATTAAAACTATTTTTTATATATAATATTTAATTATAGCAAATTTATATAAGGTTATATATGAAACACTCTGTTGGAATAAGTTTTAATCATTCTAAAGAAAACGCAAAGAAATATTCTTCGCAAATTTCAGCTTGGCTGAAAAATAGAAATGTAAAAACAAAACAAATATCCGGAAAATTAAATAATAATCCGGGAATTGATTTTATTATCTGTTTAGGCGGAGACGGGACTATGCTTAGGACAGCCAGACTGGCTTCAAAATATTCAATTCCTATTATGGGAGTAAATCTCGGCACTTTGGGTTTTTTGACAAATACCGACATGACAACATTATATTCATCTTTAGACAATATCTTTGATACAGGAATTAAATTTGAAGAAAGAATGATGCTTGACATTGAAATACCTTCCGAAAAGAAAATTATTAAAACAACAGCTTTAAACGACTGCGCAATACGTTCTATATATGACGGAAGACTCACATCTATTGATGCTTTCGTAAACAGCCATTTTCTTTCAAGTTATAAAGGCGACGGAGTTCTTGTGGCAACTCCTACAGGATCAACGGCCTATTCGCTTGCTCTGTCAGGACCGATAGTGTATCCGACTATGTCTCTGTTTATAATAAACCCGATATCTCCTCATGCACTTACTCACAGACCTATGATAATTGATGCGGATAACATATTGGAATTTTCTCCCACAAAAAATACTAAGCAAACGGATCTTATCGTTTCTATTGACGGTCAAGAAAGCTATATATTGGGCAGAAATAAAAAAGTTAAGATTAAATTGTACGGAAAAACAGCAAAATTTATCAGAAACAACAAATATTCGTATTTTGATACATTAAAAACGAAACTGAAATGGGGTGTTTAATTGCTTAACGGAATATCTGTTAAAAATTATGCTCTTATTGAAGATATTTCCATTGATTTTCATAAAGGATTAACCGTTATAACAGGAGAAACCGGAGCCGGAAAATCAATAATTATAGATTCAATTGATTTAATTTTAGGTTCAAGAGCCGCCGCATCGGTTATAAGAACAGGAACTCAAATCTGTACAATTATTGCAAATTTCGATATTTCCGAAAATATTAAAGCAAAAGAAACTCTGACAAAAATTGGAATTGAATTTGATTCGGACATAATCATAAGAAGACAAATAGAATTATCCGGTAAAAGCAAAGCTTTTATAAATGATATGCCTGTAAGCATAAACGCTTTATCCAATATAGGTAAATACTTAATAGATTTTTATGCGCAGCAAAAAAGCAATATGCTGTTTGACAGCCAATACCAAAGACAAATTTTGGACAATATAGCAGGAAACAAACAGTTACTTAAAAATCTTTCAGATAAATACTATATTTCCGAACAATTAAAAAATAAAAAAAATTCAATCGAAACATCAAATTCAGAAAGAGAAAAACTTCTGGATATGTATAACTATCAGGTATCAGAGATAGAAACAGCCTGCTTAAGCATAGACGATGAAATAATAATATCGACAGAACTTCCTAAATTAAAAAATGCGGAAAAAATACAGAATCTAACATCAGAAATATGTTCAGTTTTATATAAAGAAGACAAATCCGTTTTAGATAATCTCTCAAAAACAATCAAACAAATACATATTTTAGGTGAACTCGGGATTGATACATCATCACTTGAGAAAACAATAAATGACGCTTTTCTTCAAATAGACGATGTGTACAGAGAAACTGAAAACATTTCAAAAAATGTAGATTCAAATCCGGAAAGTTTGAATAATATGATGGAAAAACAGCAAACCATCAAAAAATTAAAATCAAAATACGGTAATTCCATAGAAGAAATACTGTCTTTGAAAGATTCTCTTAAACTCAAAATCAAAGAACTAAACGAATATGACTTTAATATAGAAAAACTTAATAAAGAAATTGAAATGTCAGAGAATGAAGTTATAAATATATGTGAAAAAATTTCATCAAACAGAAAAAAAACGGCAAAAATATTATCTGAAAACATAACAAAAGAATTAGAAGATTTAAACATGAAAAACGTACAATTTAAAATAGAGATGCAAAAACAAGAAATTACACATTATGGCTGCGACAATATAGAATTTATGTTCAGCGCAAATAAAGGCGAAAAATTATACCCTTTATCGCTTGTAGCTTCTGGCGGAGAAATTTCGAGGGTAATGCTGGCTCTGGCAACAACGATATCAAATAATTACAACATTCAGACTGTGATTTTTGACGAAATAGATACCGGAACCAGCGGAAAAACCGGAGAAAAAATAGGAAAAAAACTTAAAAATTTATCAAAAAACAAACAGATAATTTCAATATCGCATTTAGCTCAAATAGCATCAAATGCCGATACTCACATAAAGATATATAAAGAAACTAAAGACGGCAGAAACGTTACAAAAGCTAAAATACTAAATTCAAAAGAACATATAGAAGAAATAGCAAAGATAATATCAGGCGAAAAAATTACCGAATACGCAATTAAGCATGCTGAAGAATTAATTAAAAGCTGATTTGCATATTTATTTATTAAATAATCTTATAAAGAATATAATATTCATTTTATAAAATTGGGTTTCATCTATTCCGTTATTACCACAAAATCTCTTATTAATTACAATGATTTTATTTTTACCAAAAAGATTGATCCATATTTAATATCTTGAAAATTGCTAACTCATGGAAGTAAAAAAACAATGCGAACGATATCCGCCCCGCCGATAAAACAAAAAAAGATAAAACTATCAATAAAAACACTTGAAAGATATATAATAGGCATTTTTGAAACTCCGGCAAAAAAAGCGTTATTATAATTATACATAGAACAAATAAATATATTATATATTTATATATAAACAAAAAGACGCAATAAAACGACAAATATTATTTTTAATATTCTTTCCTTCCATATCCATAGAAATTTTTCCACATAATAATATTATTGCTTATCTTTTTGATATAAATAAGTTTTTGCTTTAGTATGATTAAATACATCTATAATCTTTATCTTCTTAAAATTTGTGTTTTCTAAAATCCATGTATCAATATACAAAAAAAATACGTTGTCTTTTGCACTTATTACCATATTATTATAATTCTGTACGGTTACTTTGATTTTTTCAAAATCATTATAAGTTTTTATCTGGCACAAGTCTGCACCAATATTTTTCTGCAAAAGCAAAAAATTATATACCGTCGGAGGAAAAAACTGAATAAATAGTGTATTTGTTTCAAAATTCTTACCGAGTAATGTATTAAATTTTTCATACTGTGCTTTATAAGTTTCCATATTTGGTTTATAATCAAAGTATGTTATCCCCCTAAAAGAATTGTAACCGTAAAAATTACCATATTTAAAGTTCAAACAGTTTGAGTAACTTATTAACATAAATTGAGTTATCAAAAAAATCGACATTAAAATAATTATAATTCTTTTAATATAACAATTCTTTATTTCAAATATAAATAAAGAAGATATTATTGAACAAAATATAAGAGCAGGGAAAATATGTCTTGAAACTTTATTGCAGGACAAGGAGAACAATAAAATAATAAATATTAAAGACGCAGTTATTTTGAAATATTTTTTTATAAAAATAAAATATGCCATAGCGATTACTGATAAAATGAAAATCAAAGGCGTAATATCAAAATAATACAAGCTTTTTAAATAGAACCATTTATCGGAATTAATTATCTCTGAAGCATACTTATATAAATGCGCAAAAATATTTGGAGCATTATAAAAATACCACACTGCATATGACAATAAGATAGCTGCAACAAAATCACTTATTATAAAAATATTTCTCGACATATTTTTATAATTTTCTTTTCCTAAAAGAAACATAAAAAAGACCGGAATATAAACAAAAAACTGTTCTTTTGTAAGGAAGCCGGTCAGGAGAACAACAATGAAAAGCATATTGAAATACTTTTTATCAAATTTATCGGCAATACAAAGATACAATGTCAAAGAAACCGCAGACATTAAAAAAGTTTCAATAAAAAAAGTTCTGTGCATAACAAAAAAAAGAGGATAAAAACTTAATAAAAAAGCCGCAAAAACACCCGCTTCAGCCGAATACATTTTCTTACATATTCCGTAAACAGACAAAAGGGTAACGAAAGATATACAAAAATTAAGTGTTACAAGAAACAAATTTATATCTCTAATAAATATTAAAAAAGGGACAGAAAAAAGAAAATAGGCGGGAGGCTTCCAATAAGATATTATTGTATGAATTATTTCAGAAAAATCTGTTCTGTCAGATATTTTATTACATATATTATATTCATGAACAAACGAAGTGCACATATCAACAATACTTGTAACATCTTCATCTAAATATGAGTAAAAATGATTGTTATTTAATATTAAAAAAGAATTTAAAGCATGAAAACAGGCTATCATTAAAATTACAATGACAGCCTGTTTATTTGTTATATCAGCAAAAAATGCAAATATTTTTCTCATTATCTTGAAATTTTTAATATTTCAAACTTCATTACGCCTGCAGGTAAATTAACGTCAACTTTATCACCGACTTTATGTTCCAAAAGCCCCTGCGCAAGCGGAGAACCGATTGATATTCTCATTTCTGCCGGATTTGCTTCTTCTTCATCAACAATGGAATACTCATATTCGTCGCCGTCTTCATCTTTTATAGTAACCATAACTCCTATAAAAACTTTATTAGGATCTATGTTTTGCTCTTCTATTATTTTTGCCCTTGAAAGTTTTGAATCAATTTCAGCAATTCTCTGCATAAGATTTGTAAGTGTTTCTTTTGCCGCATGATATTCCGCATTTTCTCTTAAATCCCCGTGTTCCCTGGCTCTGGCAATTTCATCCTGAATTTGGGGTTTCCTCTTCTGTAATCTGTCAAGTTCATCTATCAGCTTATTTCTTCCTTCCCTAGTTAAATAAATCTCTCCCATTTTTTACTCCTTAAGCTTTCTTATATAAATATATTAATTCTTGAACCCATTTATCAGACGGTATTTTTTTTATAATTTTGCCCTTTTTAAACAGTATTCCTTCTCCAACGCCTCCGGCTATTCCGAAGTCGGCTTCTTTTGCTTCTCCCGGACCATTGACTATGCATCCCATAACTGCAATTTTTACATTTTTTTTGCCTGCCATCTTTTTTATTTTTGACAATTCGGTTTCCAAATTGTTAACTATGCTTATTAAATCGACTTTACATCTTGAACATGTAGGGCATGAAATTATATCTATCCCGGTTGTTCTTAAATCCAAAGACTGAAGTATTTGATACGCAACCTTTACCTCTTCAACAGGGTTCGCCGTCAAAGAAACTCTTACCGTATCTCCCAATCCTTCTTGAAGCATAATTCCGAGACCTACGGAAGATTTTATGGTTCCTCTGAATATTGACCCTGATTCCGTAATTCCAAGATGCAAAGGATAGTTCCTTTTTTTTGCAAAAAGTTTATGGGCCTCAACAGTTGTAATAACATCTGAAGCTTTTAAAGAAACCGCTATGTCATAGAAACCTGATTTTTCTAAAATTTTCACATGCTCCATTGCTCCGGAAACCAAAGCTTTTGCCTTTTCATAAGAAGTTGAGTAATTATGGACAGATTTTAGAGATCCGGCATTAACGCCTATTCTGATAGGTATTTTTGCGGCTTTTGCTTCTTTTACAAGCTCCTTTACTTTTTCTTCAGATCCTATATTGCCGGGATTTATCCTCAGTTTATCTACACCCTGTTTTATAGCTTCTATTGCCAATCTGTGATCAAAATGTATATCCGCCACTAAAGGAATTGAAATATTTTTTTTTATATTCTTTATATTTCTTGCAGATTCCATATCAGGAACAGAAACTCTTATTATTTCACATCCGGCATTTTCAAGTTCTTTTATCTGCTTTACGGTAGCCTTCCAGTCTCTTGTATCAGTATTTGTCATAGACTGAACCGCTATAGGATTGCCTCCTCCTATTTTAACTCCGCCGATATTAATAACTTTTGTATCCAATCTTTTAAACATTTATATCACCATAATATTTTTTATATTATTGAAATAATTTGCCTATACCCAATCTTATTAAATCACTGTATGTGGCAAAAAGAAAAATAACTAAAATTATTGAAAGCCCGACAGTATTGTAAACTTGTATAACTTTCAATTTTATTCTTTTTCTGATTATTCCTTCCGCTAAAAACAGAAGAATCATACCTCCGTCTACCAAAGGAATAGGCAGCAGATTAAAAAGTCCAAGCGCCACCGAAATAACCGCCAACAATTTTACATAACTTTCCATTCCTGATTTTGCAGATTTTGCCATTACCTGAATAACGCCTATAGGTCCCGCAAGCTCGGGTTTTTCCCACTTAACAATTCTATCCCATAAATAAACAAGCGTAAACGTTGATTGAAAAACAGCAGTTTTTATACCCAAAGGAAACGATTCTAAAACGGAAACTCTTTCAATATTTATCATAGGCTGTATTCCTAACATACCGGTACCTGTGACAGGATTTCTGTCAATAATAAAAGAAAAATCAATTTTTTTGTCATTTCTCAAAACGGATATATCAGTCTGTTTTTCAGCTCTTCCTTTTAAATTATTAATTATGTCTTCCCAACTTTTAATTTCCGTTCCGTTTATAGAAATAATCTTATCGCCGATATGAAGTCCAGCTTTTTGCGCGGACTGTTCCTGAGCCAAAGCGCCTATAAAAGCCTCTTTGGAAACAGTTGACAATCCCCATAAAGAAAAACAAAAAGCAAATAAAAACACAGCCAGAATATAATTCATCAAAGGACCAAAAAACGCTATCATAATTTTTTTATACCAGGCAAGAGAAAGATATTCTCCTTCCTGTCCGCTTGACTCGTCAGGATTTTCCCCGGCCATTGCAACTCTTCCGCCGAAAGGAAACATACGAACGGCATATCTTGTTTCGCCTTTTGTAAAACCAACCAATTCTTTGCCGAAACCAAAGTCAAAATTCAGCACTTTGACTTTATAAAACTTTGCCATAACAAAATGACCTAACTCATGTATAAATATTAAAAGCCCTAATCCGAATAACACAGCACAAACTTGAAGCAACGTTGAATACGCTCCTGAAAACAATGCCATTATCTACTACACTCCCGTAATAAAATATATATCAAAAGAAACACTCTATAAGATTAATTTTAATCTTACATTTATACAGTATTTATTAATATTTTTAAATTATATCATTTTTATACAAGAAATAAAATTTAAGAACAATAATAACTTTCATTTTTAAAAATTTTGTATAATTTTAAAATGAATTTATCTTCAGACATTAAATACATTAAAGGTATCGGTCAAAGAAGAGCCTCTTTACTTTCAAAACTTAACATTAAAACAGTAGAAGATTTGCTGACTTTTTTTCCTAAAACTTATCAGGACAGAACACAAAATACAAATATAAAAGATATTTTTTTTTCAAATCATTATTGCGTTGCCGGAAAAATAATCAATATTTATGAAAAAAGAATAGCTCAACGGCTAACTTTATTTTGTGCGGACATAGATGACAATACAGGCATTTTGTCAGCACAGTTTTTCAGAAAGATCAACCCTTATTCAAATTTCGATATTTTTGCAGGGTTAAGATCTTCTTTTTTGACAGGGAAATATGTCTATCTATACGGGATTTGTGAAATAAAATTCGGACGAAAACAAATGTCTGTTGAAGATTATGAAATAATGGAAAACTATTCAGATAAACCTGAATTCTTTCAGAGATTAATTCCTGTATATGATTTAACGGCAGGAATAACTCAAAAAATCTTAATTGCGCTGCTGAAAAAAACAGTAGATGAAACATCAGAAATGTATCCGGATATAATATCTAATACAGTTAAAACAAATAAGAATTTAATGTCCGTTAATAATGCAATTAAAACATTGCATTTTCCAAAAACATTGCATGAAGCCGAATCAGCCAGGCAATCTTTTGCTTTACAAGAATTCTTAATTCTTCAAATACTTCTTTTAACGGTAAAGAAAAAAAATACTTCCGAAAAAAAAATACAAAACTACAAA
>JBAYZJ010000063.1:0-8340 GCA_041672565.1 Endomicrobiaceae bacterium | reverse complement strand
TACTGCCTGACAGAAAACTTCAGTCGAGAAAGTCATGGATAGCTTTCGGGAAAAAAACAAAAGGCTGCGTTATAATAGATTCAAATGCTTCTGTCGCTTTAAAAAATAAAGGGAAAAGTCTTCTTGCTTCCGGCATAGTAAGCGCCGCCGGGAAGTTTAACAGAGGCGATACTATAAGTATTGCCGTTGCGGATTCAAAGAAGATTAACTGTGAGATTGCAAGAGGATTGTCAAATTATAATTCTTCGGATTTAATAAAGATTATAGGGAAAACTTCATCTGAAATTAAACAACAGCATCCTGATATCGCATGCGAAGAAGTAGTTCATAAAGATAATTTGGCTTTAATATAATAAAAAATACGGCGGGAATATGAATTTAACTGAAAAAGCTCATAAAAAAGAAAAAGTTTATTTCGGCAAAGCGGTTGATTTTTGCAATGATACGGTTATTTTGCCTAATAAAGAAAAAGCAACAAGAGAATATCTGGATCATCCCGGTGCGGTAGCGGTTGTTCCTTTTTTAAATAAGACCGATATAATTTTTGTTAAGCAGTTCAGATATCCGGTAAATAAAATTACTTATGAAATCCCTGCCGGAAAACTTGACAAGAAAGAATCTTTACTCAAATGCGTTAAAAGAGAATTGAAAGAAGAAACCGGGTACAGCGCAAAAACAATTAAAAAGTTATTGTCTTTTTGGCCTACTCCGGCGTTTTCAAATGAAATTTTACATATATATACTGCAAGCGGTCTTTCTGCCGGCAATAACTGCCCTGATGAGGATGAGTTTGTTGAAACGGTTGTCATCCCGTATAAGGATGCTTTAAATATGATAAAAAAAGGGCGGATAAAAGATTCAAAAACTATTATAGCGTTAACCTATCTCGGCGTATATGATAAATAATATCAATAATTTTCAGGAAACGTCTGCAGGGGCAGTCATATACACAATCAAAAACAATATCAAATATTTTCTTTTGGTTTATTCGGCGCGAAACGGGGAATGGGGATTCCCGAAGGGGCATATAGAAAATAACGAAACTGAAAAGGAAACAGCCGTAAGAGAAATCTTTGAAGAAACAGGCATAAGCGTCAAAGATATAATTTTTATCGACGGTTTCAAATGTACGGATTCATATAATATAAATGGGACTCTGCCTGATACGGCAGGTAGTATTATAAAGAAAAATGTTATATACTATTTATGTTATACGGAGAGCGATTTCTCAAATCCGGCCGATAATGAAATAAGCGGATGTAAATGGATGCCTTATGGTGAGGCGTTTGAGAGTCTTATTCACCGGCAGCAGAGAAATATCTTGGATAATGCAAAAAAATTTTTGGAGGTAAACAAAAAATGAATCCGGCTTTAGGAAATAAAACATTTACTCATGCAGGTTTTTCTGAACAAACTATGACTGTAAGCGGCGTTGTCAACAAAAGTTTCTTTTTGTGGCTTATTTTAGCCGCAGGGGCATATTTAGGATGGTCTTATCCCGCGATAACCGCGCCTCTTATGATTCCTATAATAATAGGGACATTGATTCTTTCCATAGTCACTATTTTTAATAAAAAGATTTCTCCTTTTACTTCTCCGGTTTATGCTTTTTTTGAGGGTTTGCTGTTGGGCGTTTTAACATTATTTTTTGAAAAACAATATCCCGGTATTGCCGTCAATGCAGTTTTTTTAACTATAAGCGTTTTGTTTTGCATGCTTGCAGCTTTTAAAGCGGGAATTATCAGAGCTACACATAAATTTTATACAATCGTTGCCGTTTCAACGATGGCTATATTTTTATTGTATATGGTAAGCCTTGTTATGAATTTGTTTGGAAGTACAGGAATTGCTTTTATAAACGGTTCAAGCACTTTCGGCATATTATTCAGCATATTTGTCGTTATAATCGCATCTTTAAATTTGATAATAGATTTTGATATTATACAAAAAGGCGTTGCAGCAAACGCTCCGAAATATATGGAATGGTACGGCGCTTTTGCTTTAATGATAACAATAATTTGGCTGTATATTGAAATTTTGAGACTTTTAAGCAAATTGAGAAGATAATATGGGCGTCAATCTGTCAAACGCCGTATTTTTTATATCCTCGGTAGAACCTGAACTGCTTCCCGAAAGCATTTCTGAAGTTGCTTTTGTCGGCAGGTCTAATGTCGGGAAAAGTTCCGTAATAAATGCTTTGTGCAAGAAAAAAAATCTTGCAAGGACTTCAAAAACTCCCGGAAGAACAAGGGCTATAAATGTTTTTACTCCGTCAAAAGGCAGATGGCTTGTCGATTTGCCGGGATACGGTTTTGCAAGAGTTTCTTTAGACGAAAAAGAAAACTGGAAAAAGATAATAGAAAGTTATATATCCTCAAGAAAAACGCTCAGAATGGTTTATATTCTAATAGATTCTTTTGTCGGTCCAAGCGAACTTGATTTTGTTATGATAGAATGGCTTTCCGATTTATCCGTGCCGTTTAAAATTATAGCAAACAAGACTGATAAAATCCCTAACTTGAATTTAGATAAACTCAGAGAAGAAATTTCTTCTTATTTAAAGATTCCGCAGAAAGATGTTTATTGCGTCAGTGCAAAAACTCAGGCGGGAATAGGAATTTTAGTTAACGATATAGGCAATTTGCTAATTTAACAAAAGGGGGTGAAAAGAATGAAAAAGTTTTTATTAATGGGATTGCTTTTGACGACAACGGTTTTATTTTCAAGTTGCGCAAGCGTAAAATCTCCTTTAATGGGGGTACTTTATACTGATGTTAAGGCTCCTGAAGCTGTTACTGCAAATGCCGGAAAGTCTAAAGTCGGTACTGCTATGGCGAAGTCTGTTTTGGGACTGGTGGCTACAGGTGACGCAAGTATTGAAACTGCCGCAAAAAGCGCAGGTATCACAAGAATACATCATGTTGATTACTATTCAAAATCAATACTTGGAATTTACTCGGAATTTATCGTAACCGTTTACGGCGAATAATTTCTGATTTCAGAACATTTATAGAAGAGGCAGAGACATATAAAGTCTCTGCCTCTTTTTATTGTTTTAAATTGCCGGTTTATTTGATTTTAAAACAATTAAAATATAAACTATTTATATTCTATGTTTTTATTGTTTTAAAATGAAATAAAAAACGCGGAGGACTGGATGAAGAAAATATTTTTTTGTTTAATTGCCGTAACAGTGTTGTTAAGCATAACGTCAGGCGTATCTCATGCTCAGGTTTTTAAGTTGTCTTTGTGGGGAGATATTTGTGTCCCTAAAGAATCTAAGACAACCGGATTAGAATTGGCGATAGGAACGCAGACTCGAGAAGTTGAGGGAGTACAGCTTGCTTTTTTATATGCGCAGGCAGATGAAATTGAAGGACTTCAATGTGCTTTAGCTTCAAATACCTATGACGGAAAGGGCGTACAATGGAGTTTTGTAAATCTAGCCGATAAGTTTCAGGGAGGCCAATTGAGTGCCGTTAACTGGTCAAAAGACGTTGAAGGTTTACAGTTCGGATGGGTTAATAATACGGATTCAATGAACGGACTTCAGCTTGGTTTTGTAAATATAGCCGGACAGATGAAGGGACTTCAGATCGGGCTTGTAAATATTATAAAAAACAATCCTGAATTTTTACCTGTATTTCCGTTCTTTAATTTTTGTTTTTAAATGAAAAATATTTGGCTCACCGTAATAGTCGGCTTTATTGCGGGACTGGTAATATCAGGCATTTTATTTGATGCGATTGTTTACATCGGAAAATCTTTTAACAGAATCTCCGTGGCTTGGTCTGTTTCTAAAGCCGAAAAGAGTTTTTCGAATGAAAGGTTTTCCGATGCTGTTTTAATTTATGAAAAAATTTTGCCGAAAATCAATCCGGATAATAAAAAACTTTATGCAAAAACAAAAAATAATTTGGCATTAAGTGTTTTGAAAACCGCCGAAAAGTCCGGTAAGTTTGAAGATATTGACAAAGCAATAAAACTTTTCCTTGACGCCGAGCAGATTTATCTTGAAATTAAAGATAACGAATTAGCCGGACAAACCGCCGAAAATATCAAAGCCGCACAGGCAATAAGAGAAAAAATATCATAAAACTATCGTGTTATTTATATGTTAAAATGATAAAATAATACTTATGAATAATTCAATTGAATTACTTGCGCCGGCGGGGAATAAAGATTCTTTTTTGGCTGCCGCGGAAGCCGGATGTGACGCTGTATATTTAGGATTAAAAGATTTCAGCGCGAGATCAAAAGCCAAAAATTTTTCTTATCCGCAGCTTTACAGATTATGCGATTACGCAAGAAAGAAGAAAATAAAAATCTTTGTAGCCGTTAATACTTTAATTAAACAAGCTGAAATATCCGATGCTTTGCGTTCGCTTGAATATATAAGTTCGGCTGAAGCCGATGCAATAATAATTCAGGATTTTGCTTTTTTAAATTTAGCCTTAAAATATTTCCCGCAACTCAGGCTGCATGCAAGTACTCAATTGGCTGTGCATAATTCATTTGGCGCAAAACAGGCTGCCGCCGCCGGATTTTCAAGAGTTGTTTTGTCAAGAGAACTTTCATTTGAACAAATAAAATCAATAAAACAAAACAGTAATATAGAACTGGAAATTTTTTGCCACGGCGCATTATGCTTTTCAGTATCGGGGCTGTGTTTGTTTTCAAGCTATATAGGCGGTTACAGCGGTAACAGAGGAAAATGTACGCAGCCTTGCAGAAGGTTATGGAATATTGATAATAAGGAAGGTTTTTTTCTGTCGCCTAAGGATTTAGAATTATCATCTTATATACAACAGCTAAAAGAAATAGGAATAAGATCGGTTAAAATTGAAGGAAGAATGAAAAGCCCCGATTATGTTTACAAGACTGTAAAAGCTTACAGACTGTTAATCGATTCCGATAAAGATGCTTTCCCCGAGGCTCTAAAACAGGCGCGGGAAATCTTGTCATTCGATTATGCGAGAAAAAAAACTGATTTTAATTTTATAAGTAAAAATAACAATATCTTTGAACCTGAAAAAACAAAAAACACAGGATTATATTTAGGCGTTATTGAGGATAAAAACAATAAAGAATTTTCTGTCAAAACCGTTTATAACGTTGAGAAAGGAGACACGCTGCGTATAGTTGATAAGAAGAGAGACCGAAACAGCGTTTTTATTGTACGTGATATACAATACAAAGGCGGGATATTTACCGCCGGATATGAAAAATTGTATATTGAAAAAGGGTTTGAGGTTTATAAAACGGCTGACAAATATGAAAAAATATATGAAGATATATTCATTAATTTGCCTGAGCTTCCAAAAGTAAAATCTGTTGATATTCATTCCCCTGTCTTTAAACATAATGTTAAACTGCCGCAGCTGTTTTTAAGATTTGAAGATTTTAAATGGATTCCTCTTTTGAAAGCGTCAGCGGCTGCTTTAATCGTTAAACTCACAAAAAATAATATTCAGAATATAAAAACTCTTCCGCCGATAAATAATTTGTATATTGAACTTCCTTCTTATATAGATGAACAGGATTTACCGCGGTATTCCCGTAATATTGATTGTTTAATAAAAACCGGATGCGGTAATTTTTTTATAAATAATATTTCCCATTTTTATTTTTTTAAAAATAAAAAAATAAATATTTATGCCGGACAGTTTTTGTATTCGTTAAACTCTTACAGCGCTGAATTTTTGTCAAAATCAGGCGTTGCGGCTTTTACCGTCCCGTGGGAAGATGATTTAACTAATATGACTTCCGTGTCAAAATTTTTGAAAGGTAAAATTATAGTGTATCTTTCAGGATTTCCGGAAATTGCGGTGTCAAAAATGTTGGTTCCGGATAAAATTAAGAATAAAAATATCAAATCAAACAGGGATGAATTTAAAATAATAGATTGCGGCGGCGACAGCGTATTAATACCAAAATTTCCCGTTTCTTTTTTTAATTTAAAAAATAATTTTTTAAAGCTTAAAATAAATTCTTTTGCAGTAGACTTATCTTATATTTCTCCGAATAAAAATTATCTGTCGCAGATTTTAAAAGCATTTAACGGACAGGCTTATATAAGTTCCGATTTTAAATTTAATATTGAGAGACAACTTAAATAATGTCTTGTAAAAAAAACTTCTGTTTTGTTCTGTCATGTGTTTTCCTCTTTACGGCTGCCGTCATAGAGGCCGGCGAGATTAAATATGTTTTTCTTTTTATAGGTGACGGAATGTCCGCTGCAAGCGAATCCGCCGCAAGCAGATTTTTATACGGACAGGATGAGAAACTTGTTTGGCATTCTTTCCCGGTAAAATTATTTATGACTACATGGAGTCTTTCTTCATATGGAGATAAAAATAAAAACGATAATTTTGACGCAGATAAGGGATATGATGTACCGATTGCCGGAGATAAACCTTATCCTTATCTTTTTTCGCAAAAGGCTGAAAAATATTTTGAAAAAACGGAAGCGGCGGATTCGGCCGCTTCAGGGTCTGCAATGTCTTCCGGACAAAAATTCTTTAACGGAAGCATATGCTGGCATAAAGAGAGTCCTGTAAGAAATATCGTTGATATATTGAAAGATAACGGCGTTTTTAATACGGCTTTATTAACAACAACTTTGTTTTATCATGCTACGCCCGCCTCTTTTTTCAGTCATAACAAATTCAGAGACAATTATAAACAGATTGCCGAAGAAATACTGACAAAGATGCAGCCGGAACTTATTTTTGGATGTAACGATTATTATTACTTAAGAACTTTTGCCGAAGAAAAAGGTTATTATCTCGCTGATTCTTCCGAGATAAAGAGACCTTTTGTTTTTGATAATGTCGTAAATAAAAAAATATTTATTAATTTAGATAATTATTCGGTGCCTCAGACAACGAACGATTGGAATACCCCCGGTTTTTTATATAAAGAAAATAATATTAAATTTAGAGAGATGATTCTTTTATCCGTAAGACTGCTTTTGGAGAAAAAGAAAAATTTTTTTATGATTGCCGAACAGTCTCAAATAGATTCCGCAAATCATGACAATGATTATTTAAAAATGCTTGCGGGCGTATATGAATTAAATGAAGGCGTAAAGGCTTTGTCCGATTTGGTGGCTTCAAATAAAACGGATATGAACTGGAATAATACTTTGCTGCTTGTTACGGCGGATCATGCAACAGGATTCCTGAGATTTGACAAGGCTTTAGGAAGAGGGCAGCTCCCGGAGAAAAACTTAATTCTTGGGAAATATATTTTAAAACGCAACGACAGCGTTAAATATAAAAGCACAGGGCATACAAATGAACTTGTCGGTTGTTATGCAATCGGCGCTAAATCGGATTTATTATATAATTATTCCGGCAAAAAGTATAAAAATATAATAGATAACACCGATATTTTTAAAATATTAAAAGAAGTAATGTTATACAAACAAAAGAAATAATTTGAAAAAACGGTTTTTATAAATTTATCCGCCAAATCAGAAAATATATCCTAAAGTTAAAGCGCATGATGCGCTTGCAGGAACTTCTGTTCCGTCTATGGTCGTTATCTGGCTGCTCATTGCGCCTGCAAGCTCTACTGAAAATCCGAAAGTGCGAAGACCTAATCCGGCCGTATAAGCAAGATGGGAATTTACATTGGCTATATTTTTATTTACGCCTACTCTTAACGGCATGCAAAAAGCTCTTTTGTTGATTACAGGATATTCCAAACCTACCGCTAAATCCTGAGATTCAAAATTTTTTACAAACGTTTCATTTGCTAAAACATCTATATCACAGGCGACTATTAAATCATCTACAGGATTTAACGCAAGTCCTGCCCTTAATTGTCTTCCCATATCGTATTTTTCATTATTCCATTGCAAATCTTCATATCCGGTTTCCAGAGGTTTATCCGGTCTGTCAAATTGCGGACTGTTTATGTTTCTTGCCGTAATTCCTATTTTAGGATTTAATATAATATTGCAGTTAAAAAATCTTTCAAAATCCATCAAGACGCCTAAATCCACACCGAATTGAGTAGTTTTTTTAGTATCTTTCAGCGCTTTATCTATTGCGTCTCCTATATTCTGCTTGTCGCTGAGAATCATTATGCCGGTTTCTGCCATTTGTCCTTGAATTGCCTTAACATTTGCTCCGACCTGCACTCCTTTAAGCACTTCATAACCGTAACCTATGCTTAATTCAGTAAACATACCGGCATCAATCAATACTTGCGTTTTATTGTCTTCATAACTTCCGGAACCTGCAAGATTAATAAGAGTTTCTGATTTAGGAAGTTCTGTCTTTATCGTTTCCGCCATTTGGGCTATTTGGTCTTCTGTAACTCCAGATATGC
>JBAYZJ010000062.1:0-8351 GCA_041672565.1 Endomicrobiaceae bacterium | reverse complement strand
AAAAATGAAGCAAAAGCAATATTGGAATCAATTTTATCCGAATATCCTAACAGTGCGGAAGCTTTTACGGCGAAAGAAAAAATAAAGATATATTTAAATGCTAAATCTGAACAAAAATAGCTTTTTCCCATATTTTATTTTATCGGTTATTATTCATTTTCTTGTTTTTTTTATCATTTTTTATCAAAAAACATCAAAGGTTACGTTTATGCAGATACCGGTAGAAGTTTCTTTTTATTCTCCCGGAAATGAAATAGAAAAAAAACTGAATGATAAAACCAAAGTAAAGTCTGAACCTAAAAAAGAAAAAAAGAAAAAAGAAAAAAGAAATAAAGATGATATTTCTTTAGATAAAAACAAAAAAAAGAAAGAAAAAGCGAAGACAGTAAATAAAGAGCCGGAAAAAAAAGAAGAAACAAAGCAGATTGATAAAAATGAATCCGGCGGTTCTCCTAATAAAGGAATAATGATTGAGAACGCCGATTTCAAGTATTCTTATTATACTTCTTTGATAGTTAAGAAAATAAGCAGATACTGGCAGTGGTCAAATGTTGATTCTTCCTTCAGGGCTCTTGTTTATTTTAAGATTTCAAAAGACGGTTTTGTATCGTCGTGCGTAATAAAAGAGTCGTCGGGTGATGACGGTTTTGACCAAAATGCTTTAAGAGCAATAGAATTGGCAAGTCCTTTTGCTCCGTTGCCCGAGGCTTATAAAGAAGACAATTTGGGAGTTTATTTTGAATTTAAATTCCGTTAAAAAAATTATATTTTCGATTTGCGCGGTATTTGTTTTTTCTGTTTATGCGCATTCGGCTAATGACGTTTATTTGTCTTTGTCTTCAACAGGAAGCAGAGCAAGTATAGGCCTTTCTGATTTTTTGCCGGTAAACGGGCTTTTTGAGGAAATGAGTCTGTCGAGAGATTTTAAAGATGTTTTGGAAAACGATTTAATTTTATCAAGACATTTTAATGTCGCGATAGCGAATACTTCATATAAATTTGACATGGATTCTCAATTTTCATATTGGGAATTGAAGAACGTTTCCGTTTTGCTTACGGGAACAATTGCCATATCTGACGTTATAAAACTGACGGTTTCGGTTAAGGTTTACGACATAGAAAGCAGACAGCTTGTATGGGAAGGGAAATACAATGACGTTGTTTCAAATTACAGATTTATAGCTCATGAAATTAACGATGAAATAGTTAAAAGATTTACTGGCGAAGAAGGTATAGCACGTTCAAAAATAGCATTTATTAACAACAGTACGAAATTCAAAGAATTATATGTGATCGATTATGACGGATATAATTTAAGAAGAATAACAAAAGACAACAGATTAAACGTGCTTCCTAAATGGGTTCCGAATTCGCCTCAAATTATTTATACGTCGTATCTTTATAACAATCCCGACTTATTCTTGGTTGATATATCAAAAAATAAAAGAAAAGCCGTATCCACAATACAAGGTTTAAATTCGCCTACTTCAGTTTCTCCCGATAAAAAAACGATGATAGCAACATTATCAAGAGGCGTTTATCCTAATTTATATTTGTTAAGTTCTGACGGAATTATTTTAAGAAGACTTACGCAGGGCAAATATATTGATACAAGCCCTTCTTTTTCTCCGAGCGGCAGGGAAATAGTTTTTATATCGGATAGGGCGGGATACCCGCAGGTTTATATAATGGATATAGACGGCGTTAATCTCAGAAGGCTCTCCACAAAAGGGAATTGCGATTCTCCTTCATGGTCCCCTAAAGGAGATAAAATTGTTTTTACAATGAAAATGGATAATCATTTTGACATATTTTTATATGATTTACCGAAAACTAAAATAATACGCTTAACTGAAGAACAGGGAGATAATGAGAATCCTGCCTGGTCTCAGGACGGAAGATTTATTGTTTTTTCCTCGACGCGTTCGGGTAAAAGCGAAATATACGTAATGGGAATGGACGGGTCCGGATTAAGAAAACTTGCTGATATTCCGGGTAATTCATTTACTCCTTCATGGTCTCAGGGTTTATAATTTAATAAAAAGGATAAGAAAGAATGTTTGAAGGCAAAAGTTTATTTGATATTCTCGCCATGGGAGGATTGACTTTATATGTTTTATTACTGGCTTCGATGACATCGATAGCCATTATGATATTCAAATTTCTTGAATTCAAAAAAAAATCAAAAGTAGATACAAAAAGTTTGCTGTCAAAAATCAAAGTGCGTCTTCATAAACAATCAATTGAAAGCGCTTTAAGTTTTTGCGAAGATTCCGATACGCCGGTTTCAAACGTGATTAAATCAGGTCTTCTGTATTTTCAAAAAACTAATTGTTCTGACGTAAAACACGCTATGAACAGAGAAATATCAATTGAAACGATGAAACTCGAAAAATATACGACTATTTTAGGAACTATAGGCGGCGTTTCGGTTTATATCGGATTATTTGGAACCGTTGTCGGTATTATACGTTCTTTTCATGATATTTCACTTGCCGGCTCAGGAGGGCTGTCTGTGGTAATAGGCGGCGTTTCTGAAGCTTTAATTGCTACGGCGACCGGTCTTTGCGTTGCTATTCCCGCTGTTATAGCGTATAATTTTTTTATGAAAACGATTGACAATTTTACTGTTGAGATGGAATATTCCGTTTCTGCATTAAAAGAGATTTTAGATTCGGTATTGAAAGATGAAAAATAAAAAAAACAGACTTGTAGCCGATATAAATATAACTCCGTTTACGGATGTGGTTTTAGTTCTGCTTATTATATTTATGATTACTACGCCTATGCTATCCCAACACGGAATAAAAGTCAATCTTCCTAAAGCCGAAAATACTGAGCAGGATGATAAAAAAAATATAGAAGTTATGGTAGATAAAGACGGTCTTATATATCTTGACGGCTTACAGCTGCATCCGAAATACTTTGAAGATGCTATTAAAAATGTTATTGCAAAACATCCTGAAAGAGCCGTAGTGGTAAAAGGTGATAAAAATATAAAATACGAACTTGTAGTGCAGGTTATGGATCAGGCAAGAAAAGCAGGAGCTACAAAGTTTGCGCTTGCTGTTGAAACAGCCGGAAAAAAACGTTCAAAATAGAGTAATAATTAAACAATGAAAAAAATATATATTTTTATATCTTTTATCCTCGCATCGGTTTTTTTGAATGCGTTTTTTTATTCTCCCCATCTTGTAAATATCGTAACAAACCAAAATATATCGTATTCTTTACAGTGGCCGAAATTAAGATTGTTTATTGAGCCTTTTTATGCTTTTGCATATTATATTTTAACTCTTGAAAGATCGGGTTATGTTTTTGCATTAACATCATGGATTTTGTGGATTCTGGCTTTTGTCATAGCTTTCGGTATTTATAAAAAAATAACCGTAAAGAAAATAATAACTTATTCTCTTTGGTCTTTTTTTCTGTTTTTGTCTGTTATATGCGCAGTGATTATTTTGCCTGTAATAGGTCCTAAACTAACAGTTCCGGGCGATTGTAAGGTCGTTGATGTTCATTCTCATACGATTGCGTCAAAGGATAATATTTCAAATGTATTATCAAGCATCAATTACCATAAAAAACACGGATTTACTGATTTTTTCATTACTGAACATGACAATACAAACGGATTTTATTCAATACCGTGCGATATAGACAACAGTAATATTTTTCCGGGTATACAAATAAGGACGACTGACGGCGTTTCAATTTTGCTTTTATCAAATTACCAGTTCAGATATAAAGATTATATTTATAAAAGCATAAAAGAGATGGTTGATTTGGCGCACTCCGAAGGCATGCTTGTCGTTATGCCTCACTGGTGGAAATGGAAAAGACCCGCTTTGCAGGAACTAGTTGATATGGGGATAGACGGTTTTGAAATATATAACTGCGGATACAGATATATTACGCGCGAAACAAGACAGGAAATAATTGATATTTGCAAAAAAAATGATTTAATGATGTTTGGAACTACCGATTGGCACGGGTTGGGATATATGGCTAATGTCTGGACTGTCGTGAAGAAAAACGGAGAAGATAATATATTCCGCATTCTTGTGTCAAAACCTGAAACGCAGGTAATCGTTCATGACGTCAAAGGCACGCAGTCTATAATACGTTATATTTTTGAACCGTTTTTTGCTTTTTATTATTATGTCGTTAATACGGAATTAAAGTATGTTTTAAACTTTTATATGATAATAAGCATAATACTTTTGATTTTTATTAAAATAAAATTCAGTGAAATAGTCAGATATTCAAGTCTGCTTTTTTCTTTATTTTTTGCTATAGTTCTTTTTTATTTTTCATATATTTTGTCTTTTAATCTGATGACGAACGTTATTATTCCCGAGACAATCCTTCCGGTCACGATAAGCTTGACTGTTATATGGATTGTTATTTGGAGTTTAAGTGACAAAAATATTTAATTTAAGAAATACCGTCATTTTTGTTTCTTTATCAGTGCTTTGGAAAATTTTCCTTTCGGCGGTTCTCAATTTGCATTCCGACGAAGCTTATTACTGGCTTTGGTCAAAACACCTTCAGTTAAGCTATTACGATCATTCTCCGATGATTGCATATTTTATTAAACTTACGACATTATTTTCAGATTCCGAGCTTGCGGTAAGATTTTCAAGCATAATAGCGACCGTTATCGTAAGCGTTTTTTTATGGAAGCTTGTTATGAAAATGTTCAATAACGAACAGACGGCGTCAGCTTCGGTCATATTAGTGCATTCGATGCCGATTATGTTTTCGGCTTCAATTATAATTACTCCGGATACTCCGTCTTTTTTGTTTCTTTCCATAGCAACTTTTTATGTATGGAGTTTAATAGAAACCGAAAATCCTAATTATTGGTATTTAATAGGTTTATTTTTCGGGTTATCCATGCTCTCAAAATACACCGCGGTTCTTTTTGCAATGAGTTTGTTTATATATTGCATTTTCGCAAAAGAAAAATTATGGCTGAAGCAGTACAGATTATATCTGTCGCTGCTGATTGCGCTTTTGTGCTTTTTGCCTGTTTTATATTGGAATTATGCAAACGGCTGGGTATCTTTTTCATATCAGTTTAACCACGGTTTATCAAATACGGGAATCAGATTCAATTACCTTTTTGAATATCTCGGAACACAGATGGGAATTTTTAATGTTGCGGCATTTCTGCCTGCGTTTTTTATAAGTTTTGCATTTATGCTGTCTAAAGATAAAAAGAAAATTTTTCTGGCGTCTTTTTCTTTGCCTGTTATTTTATTCTACGCCGTAACGGCTTTGAAAAAACTTCCCGGCGCAAATTGGCCTATACCGGCATACTTTACTTTTTCCGTAATCGCCGCATTATATTTTTCGGAAGGCGGGAAAATAAGACAAAAAATACTTATGGCGGCAATATGTTTTAATTTGGTAATTTCCGTATTAATAGGGCTGCATGCAAGATACAGTATTATTCCTATGGAAAAAATATCGGATAAAACAGCCGTAGCTGATGCGACAAATTATTTTCACGGTTATAAGCAGCTGGCTGAGAGACTTTTAAATGAAAAAGCCGTTTTTGTAGTAACGCCTGCTCATCAGCTTGCTTCTTCAATCGCTTATTATTCAAAAAATAAAATAAAAACATGGGCATATTCATCCGGAACAAAAAAAAGCCAGTTTGATATTTGGGGATTTCCTGAAGAATGTTCCGGACAGAAAGGAGCATTTGTTTATGAACCCGGAGAAAACGGAGAGGAACCTTACGATATCAGAGCGCTGTTTTCAAATGTTTCTGAAAAAATTTTAAATCAAAAAACGGTAAGAAACAATAATATTGTGCGTCAGTACAATATCAGAAAAATATCAGGAAAATTATAAAAAACAAGTTGAATTATGTGTAATTTTCTGTTATACTGTACAAGAGTTTTATGAAATATTTCAATATCATTTTAAAGGAATTAAAAAGAAAAATAACCATAATTTTTATACATCACGGGCGCGTAAAGCCTATGAGGTTTAGTTTTTCCATGCCTTTTTTACTTGCTCTTGTCGGGTGCTGGACAGTTTTTACTTTATGGGCGGGATTTATTTCGGGACAGCATATAGATTACTGGAAAGTAAAAGCCGATAACAAAATAATGCAGGTAAGAATGTTATTTTTTGCGGAACAAATACAAAAATCAAGAGAAATGCTGTCGCAGGTAAAAGAAAATGACGACCATATACGATCTCTTTTATCAATGAAATCTAAAAGAATGATTATTGAAAACGGATTGGGATCAGGCGGTCCTACGCCGGTAGAGTCAAGCGCGTTATCCGTATTATTATCCGGGAATATGAGTAAGATTTCCTATGAAAACATAGCTCAGCAGTCTTTTGATTTGCTTGAAGAATATAAAGCATCGATGAAAAGTTATTCCGAAGTTGTACGGCATATAAGCATTCAGAGAGAAAAGTTTAAATATACGCCTTCAATATGGCCTTGTAAAGGCATTATAAGTTCTCCTTTCGGATTCAGACTGCATCCTATTTTCAGAAATAAATTTTTTCATACCGCAATAGATATAGCAAATGTTAAAAATACTCCTATTTATTCAACTGCCGACGGAGTTGTTATTTTTGCCGGCTGGCAGGCCGGGTACGGATACGTTATATCCGTCGAACACGGCTATAAATACAGAACAATTTATGCTCATCTTTCAAGAATACTTGTAAGACCGGGGCAATTTGTTTCAAAAGGGCAGGAAATAGCAAAGATGGGAAGTACCGGAAGGTCAACAGGAACTCATTTGCATTATGAAGTACATTATAATAAGAGACCTGTAAATCCTATGAAATATTTGAACGGCTATCTTAACTGACAAGGTTTGGACTATGATAAAGAAAAATAAAAAACGTTTTGATACGATAGAAACATGGATAGGTCTTGATACTGTTTTTACAGGAGATATTCTTTCTGATAAAATCGTCAGGATAGACGGGAAATTTTACGGCGATATAAAAAAATCAGAAGGCGTTATTATAGGCGACTGCGCCGAGGTGAAAGGCAACATTAATACAAAATATATTATTGTCGGCGGGATAGTTGACGGGAATATAACGGCAAATGACGGTATAGAACTGTTAAACAAGTCAAGAGTTACTGGCGATATACAGACAACGATTCTTTCAATAAGCGAAGGCGCTTTTTTTGACGGGAAAAGTTCAATGTCAAAAGACGCGCAGGATAAAGCTGACAGCGGAGAAGAAAAATTATGATGACTTTTTTGAGAAAACACAAAATTAAAATCTTTTTGATAACGATATTCGGCTTTTTGGCCGGTACTTTTGTAGGGTTCGGCAGCTATCTTTTCGGAGAAAAAACTTATTATGATACGGTAGCTGTTGTTAACGGGCATAAAATACCTTATGCAACTTATTATTCGCTTTATAACAATGCTTTGAATATGCTCAGGCATGCGAATAACGGTAATGTAACTGACGAAATGTCCAAGAAAGTTCAGAATGACATATTGAAAAATTTAGTTCAGGATGAGATTATATGGCAGCAGACAAAAGATTACGGCATAATTATTTCTGATGATGAGCTTGCCCGCGATATTCAAAGTTATCCTTATTTCTTAAATGAAAAAGGACAATTTGACAGCAGATATTATTTCAGTTTTTTAAACAATATGAGAATGTCTCCTAAAGATTTTGAAATGTTAAGAAGGAAACAGCTTGCATCCAATAAACTGCAGATTTTTATCGCTTCTTCCGCAAGGATAACGGATTCGGAGTATAAAGAACTTCATAAGCTTTATCCGAAAGTTGATAATAATTCTCTGTTGCAGATGAAAATGAATGAAGTTTTAAATGACTGGTTTGAAGCTGTAAGACAAAAAACGGATTTTAAAATTACGATGGAAGGAAAAAATTAAGCTATTTTATCGTAATATTAAACTTTCTTAATTCTTTTTTTAATTTAATATGCGGCAAACCTACTACAGTATAGTAATCGCCGTATATTTTTTTTACAAAACGATCTTCTTTATCCTGTACGGCGTAAGCTCCTGCTTTGTCCATATGCTTCCCTGCCAAACTGTTTAATTCTTTTTTTGAAATAGCTCTCATTTTAACCGATGCCACATCATAAAAAATTGATGTTTTTTTATCATTTATGATAGTAACGCCCGTGTAAACTTTATGAGTGCTGCCGTTAAGACTGTTAAGTATTGCCATCGCATGATTTGCATTTTTAGGTTTGCCGATAATTTTGCCGTTTAAAACAACTATGGTGTCAGCCGCTATGACTACTGAATTTTTTACTGCTTTTTTTATTTCTTTTGCTTTTTCAAAAGACAGGTGTTTCACTATTGAAGAAG
>JBAYZJ010000061.1:0-8388 GCA_041672565.1 Endomicrobiaceae bacterium | reverse complement strand
AGAAAATCTTACTTATAAAAACATAAGTTTTAAAGCAGGTTATAAATTTACAATATAACATAACAACAGGAGTTTGGAAATGTCAGAAGTAGAAAAACTTACGGAAACGCAGGAATGGAAATCTCTCGGAAGGCATTATGAAAAGAAGATGAAATCTTCACATCTTCGCGATTTGTTTAAAGATGAAAACAGATTTTCTAAATACAGTATCAGACTTGATGACCTTGGAATTTTATTTGATTACTCAAAAAATATCATAGATGATGAAACGCTGGAATTATTGTTGTCTTTAGTTAATATAAGCAGGCTTGAAAGTTGGCGAGATGCTATATTTTCAGGCGAAAAGATAAATTGGACTGAAAAAAGAGCAGTTCTTCACAGCGCATTGAGAAATATGTCAGGCAATCCTGTTTTTGTTGACGGCAAAGACGTTATGCCCGAAATAAATGACGTTCTTGATAAAATGAAAAATTTTACAGATGATTTAAGAAGCGGAAAATGGCTTGGTAAAACAGGGAAAATAATAAAATCAGTAATAAATATAGGCATCGGCGGTTCTGATTTGGGTCCTAGAATGGTTTGTGAAGCTTTGAAATATTATGCGGATGGACCTGATGTTTATTTTGTTTCAAATGTTGACGGTGCAGATATATATGAAACTTTAAAGAAAATAGATCCTGAAACATCTTTATTTATTGTCGCATCAAAGACATTCACTACACAGGAAACAATTACAAATGCAATGACAGCCAGGAAATGGCTTGTAGATAAGTTAGGTGAAGATGCCGTTAGAAATCATTTTGTGGCTTTATCTACAAATAAAACAAAAGTCGCCGAATTCGGGATAGATACAAACAATATGTTTGAATTTTGGGATTTTGTAGGAGGAAGATATTCTCTTTGGTCTGCAATAGGTCTTCCTATAGCATGTTCTGTGGGCTTTGAAAAGTTTAAAGAATTATTATCAGGCGCATATGAAATGGATAATCATTTCAGAAATGCTCCTCTTGAAAAAAATATACCTGTTATAATGGCTGTTTTGGGTATATGGTATAATAATTTTTTTAAGGCTCAGACATATGCCGTATTGCCTTACAGCCAGTATCTTCACAGATTTCCTGCTTTTCTTCAGCAGTCAGATATGGAAAGTAACGGTAAAACTATAGACAGAGAAGGAAATAAAGTAGGTTATGAAACCGGACAGATTCTTTGGGGAGAAGCCGGAACAAACGGGCAGCATTCTTTTTATCAGTTAATACATCAGGGAACAAAGCTGATTCAATCTGATTTCATAGGAATAATTAATCCTCCAGAAAGAATAGAAGACCATCATGAAAAATTAATGTCAAATTATTTTGCCCAACCGGAAGCTTTGGCTTTTGGCCTTTCAAAAGAAAGGGTTGTCGAGACATTGGAGAAAAATAATTATTCACAGACGGATATAAAAATGCTTGCTCCTCATAAAGTTTTTTATGGAAATAAACCGACGAACAGCATTTTGCTCGATGAATTGACTCCTAAAAGTTTAGGAGCTTTAATTGCTATGTATGAACATAAAATATTTGTTCAGGGAATAATATGGAGAGTTAACAGTTATGACCAGTGGGGAGTTGAACTTGGAAAGGTTTTGGCAAACGTTATTTTACCTGAATTAAAAGAAACTGCTAAAAACGAGCATGATAATTCAACTTCAGGATTGATAAAAAAATATTTAGAAATGAAAAAAAATTAACGGAGGACTTTATGGTTCTTGATTTAAATTCTATTTATTCATCTTCGTGGAGCATATTCAAGAAAAACTGGTGGGAATATATAATTGTATCTTTAATTATGTTTATTTTGATTTTGCTTCCTTTAGGCGGTATTTTGCAATTTTTTGTTATGTTGATGATGATGAATGCAATCTTGCAGTCTTTCAGAGGAAATGAAATTAAATTTGCAAGTTTTTTTGCAATTAAAGAAATTTTTAATTCAAAAGTGCTGTTTTTCGTAGTAGTTTTGGGTATATATTCTTTTATCCTTCAAAGCACAAGCGGAGTTATTACATCAGCTGTTATGACATTAATTGCTTTTATTATAAGTATAGTCTTTTTCCCTCTTTTATGCGTATTGATTGATAAGCAATTTAATATTAAAGAAACATTTGTATATTCTGCAAAATTAACAAAAAACGTAAGATCTGAGATATTTTTAATAATGATAGTTAATTTTATTATTGCCGTATTAGGAATATTATTGTTTTTGATCGGTGTTTTTTTAGCCATTCCTATAGTAACGATTGCAATTGTGAAGACATATTTATTATTGGATGAAAAGTTAAAATTAATCAATCATATATAAATTTTACAAATTTTTTACAAAAAACAGTTGAAAAAAAAAGAATAATGAATTATAAGTATACTATGGGTAAAATTAGCCGTTTGTTTTTATCAATCAGATATTTTTTATCTGTATGGATAACGATTTCATTATTATCCGTAAGTTTTTTAAATCTTGAGATAAACAATAACATAAAAACGGATATTAACAATATATATCAGGCAACATCAATGTCTGATTATTATAAATTTATTACGGCTATTCCGATTAAACTTGTAAGTAAATTTATCATAACTAATACAAATGATTCATCTGCTTCTTCAGATACTCATAATAATAATAATAATAATAAAGAAAATAAAAACGGCAATAATACTGTTTTTATAAACACTTCTTCAGCTAATGTTAAAACATTTGATACGCTGAATTCTTTAGATAAAAATTTCATGAATTATTCAAGATATATTGTAAAATTTGATATAAACTGTAACTATTTTTATGTGTTTTTATTTGCCTTTTTGATAATCTTATTATCCTCAGGGATGCTTGCCAGAGGGAATATTGATGATAATATAAAAATTAATAATATGAAAAAACTCCGTCTTGTTGAATAAACAAGACGGGTTTTTTTTGGGGGAAATGATGAGAAAGAGCATTTTAAGAGAACTAATACGGAAGACGATACCTTTCAAAAAATTTATAACATTAATGACTACTCTGTGTTTCTTAATTACGTCTGTATTTAGTCAGGCAGTATACGGATTTCCGTCAGCTAATACTATTCCTCTGACATTAAATGATATAAACAGTATAAATAATCAGCTTATCCCTTTCAATATCGGTAAAATTACCGATGCACTTTATAATGGAAAAGGCAGAATAGTTATAAATATACAAGATTTGCATTCTCATGAACAAACACAGAGAAATATAAGTACAATTCTTTCTATATTGGATAAAAAATACGGATTGGATAAGGTTTATGTTGAAGGCGCCGTGGGACCTGTTGAAACAGGATGGCTTACAAAAATAAAAAATGACCAGATTAAAGAAAATGTATTGAATAATTTGTTGACAAGCGGGCGATTAACGGGAAGCGAATATTATGCTGCAGAGAAAGGCAGAGACAATTTGCTTGAGGGGATAGAAAATAGACATACATATATACAAAATTTAAAAAGATTAAAAGAAATATATGATAAAAAAACTGAAATTGAAAGTTATCTCCCTCATATCAACAAAATACTCCAACAGACAGCCGAAAAATATTATTCAAAAAATAATCTAAGACTAAATAAAATAATATCAGAGAATCAAAACGGAAAATTGAGATCGGATAAATATTTTGAATATTTAATAAGTTCTTCAATAAAAGCAAAGATAGATTTAAGAAAATACGGCAGCATAATAGAGTTTATAAAGTTGCTGGAGAAACAAAAAGAACTTAAAAGAGAAAAAATAAATGAAGAAATAGGCAAATTGTTAAATGAACTTAAAGCGAAATTAACTTATGCCCAATATAAAGCTCTGACGGATAAAATAGGTAAAAAAGCGCAAGAAAGTGAATTTTATTATGAACTGGCAAAAATTGTGCAGAAAGAGGGTATGTTATCATACGGTGAATATAAAAATGCAAAAATATTTTTTGAATATATCATATTAAATCAGGATTTAAATCCGATAGAACTTGCAAAACAAGAAAAAAATCTTTTAGAAGAACTGAATTACAGATTTTCTGAAACAGAAGCTGAAAAAGAAATATATTTCTTAAAAGAATATGCCGGATATATGTCAGGATATTTGAATAACAAACTTACCGCCGAAGAATACGAATATTTTATAAAACACATATCTGATTTTAAATTGTTATGGGCAAAATATGCAGATATTGACGGGATCATTGATATAACCAAATATTTTGAATTGTTTGATGCTTTTTATAAAGACAATGTTGAAAGAAACAAGTATTTTATACAAAACATAATCGGTCAGATGCCTAAAGATGCCGAATCCGGATTTAGAGTAAGAGCAAATATTAATCATAAACAAAAAATTTTGGAAGAACTTGCAGAAAATAAGCAGGTAACTGTTGTAGTTACAGGAGGGTTTCATACTTACGGTTTTAATAAGCTTCTTGCTGATGAAGGCATAAATTATATTGTTATAACTCCGAATATAACAGAAGAAACTTTTACCGCAGAAAAAAAATATGAAAATGTTTTCAAAGAACAGGAAACTGTACTTTATGAGACATTGCAAAAAATGCTTATATCTCAGATAGGAAGCGGAGCAGTATTAAATACGGATGTTCTTAAATCAGTATTTAATAATAATAAACAGGCTGCGTTGGATATATTGAATCAAATGATGTCAAACATTTCTCCTGATACAGTTGTCATTGATATAGACAGACAAGACGATTCTTTTGTGGTAAAAATAAAGAAATCAGACAAAGAAGAAAGTATAACAATTCAAGATTCAAATATAAAAGAAGCTAATAGCAATGAGACTGATTTTTCAAACGATGTTTTAGCCAGTTTTAAAGCATTTGGGAGTATACAAGCAGGATTTATGAAAGTCAGAGAAGAAAAAAGAAGCGGACAGGAAATATCCGTAAATACCGATGAAATGAAAGACTTGACAGGCAAAGTCCAAAATTCTGCAGTAAAAGAACAACTTGAACAATCAATTGAAAAATTGGAAAACTTAATTAAAATAGAAAAAATCAGACAAGAACTTGAAAAACTTTCTCAATATAATTCAACAAGATTGACTCAGGAAAAAATTGACGAAACAATAACGGCACTTGAACAGAATAAATTAAAATTGAGAAATGAAAATTTTGATATTATAGAAAAAAATTCTGACGGCAAAGAGATTGTAATAGGAGTTGTCGACAGAAATATAGCTCATCATCTTGAACTTTATCACAGAGTCGCTTGTATGTTTGTCGTAACTCCTGAAGGGAATATAATTGAAATTCGCAGGGCAATGCATAAATCAGAACCCGGGCAAATAACTCCTTACGGAGGGCATGTATCATCAGGAGAAACTTACGAAAGTACCCGCAGGAGAGAATTGATAGAAGAATTGGGATTACCTAAAGAATGGAATTTGCAGGGTAGTTTTAAATATCTTACTACTGAAGACAAATATACAAAAAATTCATTTGATCAAAAACATGATACTCTTTTAGATAATGACAGTATGCATCTTTCGGTATATTTTGCATCTGCCGATGAGTTATCAATTATAAGAGAAGAAAGTAAAAAATTAAAAGATTTAAGACAAGAGATGACTCTTCAGGAATACAATAAATATCTTGAGAACAATGAGATAGAGAATTTTGATATTAGGGAATTTTCTCTTGATGATTTTATTTCAATGGTAAGCGGCGGTAAAAAACAAAAAGAAATATATACGTTTGCTGACGGAAGCATTTTTGAAATTGAGAATTCCTTTCCTGATTTTTTTAAAAGAATTTTATTCTCAAAAGAAAATGACGTAAAAAAATTCAGAGAAATTGTAAATAACAAACTTTTTGATGAAACGGCATTGAGCTTTAATATACTTTTTAGAATATCAAAGTTTTTAGCAAATATCTTTACAAGAAACGGTTTTTCAGCAAATTTGGCCGCATCAAAAATTGCTGCTGTTATTGAAGCTCCTTTAATGATGTTCCTGCCTGCTGAAAAATTTGTTTTGATGCATTACGGCAGAAAAAATGCAGTTTCAAGAATAGCTGTTGAAGAAGCCGTTGCAAAAAAAGATTTTGAATATTTATCTGAAATAGGATATACAAAAAGATTGAAAGGAACAAATATTATAATACAGCAGACAAAACAGTCTTTTACCGAATCTTTTAAAAAATTATTTTTTATATCTGCCGGTTTAGCATCGGTATCAATATTATTCGGTTTTATAAATCCTGCATTGTTTTTAGGATTAATTCCGTCTGTTGTAATCGGTATAGGATTTCCTTTATTCGCAAAAGCACTGCCTGTAAATATTGGACAGCATCTGGCTTATAATAGAGACCAAAGCTTACAGGAAAAGCCGGCTTTATTATCTTTAAAGGACAAATATAAAGTAACTATAGACGGCCAAGAATATTTTACGGAAGCAGTAAGTGAAACGAGCGCTTTAAATAATGCGATATTTAAAGCTGCAAAAGGAAACCGTCTCGAAATGTATCTCTTGAGAGAAAATGCGAATATTAAAGTAGAACTTCTTGAACAAGAAACATATTATTCTAAAAAAACAAATAAGTATAAAAAAAGAGATCTTAGAATGAAATCCGGAGAATATTTGTTTACAGTTATAATTCCCGGAATAAATGATAATTCTGAATTGAAGGATTACCAGACTGTTTATGCTCATTCTCCTAGACAGGCTGTATTTGCTGTAATATTAAAAATTTTTTATGACGTAAAAAACGGTTTTTTAACTCCGGGAAAATATTCAACAATAGTTATTGACGGTAAAAATGAATCAAATGTCAGTGAAATAACGACAAAAATTTTAGATTCATATAAAGGAATTGATCTCGGAAAATTAATCAAATACCATAAACTCATTATGCGGCCAAGCAGGACAAATAAACCTGTTTATTTACCTGTAAAAAAACAAAAACAAGGAACAAATTTATATAAAGTCGTTATTCCTGGCTTAAATGACGGCAATGAGTTTTTTGATTACCAAAAAGTATCTGCTTTTGATGAAGAATCTGCCGTAAGAGAAGCCGTTTTGAATTTAATTTCGGCAAAAAGAAGAGGGGAAATAGAAGGCGGGTGGTATAACAATACAGCTATTAACAGAGAGAATTTAACAGATATAGTAAGTTATATTTTAGCCGATAAAAATTTTATTGTTGAAAAACAAAAAGAAACATATAAACAGTTGGGATTCTTTGAAACAGAAGGGTTTGATTCCCTTGCTTCTAAAATGGAAATAGAAGGAATATGGAATAAAATACAAAATAAATGGTGGGTGAAATTAATAGGAAAGGCCAATAAAAAAGCCAATTCTCAATACAGAAAATATTTGTCAAGAAATTTAGCCGTATCTATCGCCGAAATGCCTAGAACAATTAATATAGAAAAATTTATAAATGATCATATAAATCCTGAAGAAGTAAGAGATGCGGCAATAGAATTAAATACCGTAACCGCAAGACAGTTTTCGCAAACCGCAAGCATTGCATGGAAATTTTCATTAGCCGGAATATTGGGAATATTTTTAACGGCAGCAACCGGAGGATTGGCATTAGCGGCATTCATATCGGTTACTGCAATATCCGCCGTAGCTCCTTTTATTGCAGCCGTAAAGAAAAATATTGAATGGCATTATACTTATAACAATATGCAGGACAGCAAAGCTATAACCGAAATAAACGCCATATTATCAGATTTGCGTTATAATTCCAAACAATCAAAAGAATCATACAATGAATTGAAAAATATAATTAATGAAACCGAAGGTATAAAATTAAGCGATGACTATCTCCCGTCTTATGTATTGATGATAAATAAAAATTATGAAATATCCCGGAAAATCCAATCATCAAATGACATATTATTGAAAGATGCATGGAATAAAATAAATATTATAGTCGCAAGCAGATATATATCAAGACTCAATATGAATTGGGGATATAAATACAAAAAAGATGAAGACAGACAGGCTGTAGAAAAAATAGTCGGAATATTGAATGAATTTAAAGAAAAAATCAATTCTTATATAGAAAAAAATAAAGATTCAGGGCAAGCAGAATATACCGCAGAAAATTTGCGTTACAGCATAACTCGTTTAATCGATGACGGCAGCATATTTGAAAATTTGAAATTTTTTGAAGAAACGGCAAAGCAGTGGCCTTCAGAAAATAATGATTATAATGAAATTATAAAGACAATGTATGAAAATATAGCTCAAGTTATAAAATTAAGGAATTCCGAATCTTCGAGCGGGATAACGGTTACGGACGGGATAGAGAAACTGTTAGGGAAAGAATATCCGGAACTTGTCAGCCAGACGAAAGCAGATGTCAAGAGGATGATAGAAGAAGACGCA
>JBAYZJ010000060.1:0-8449 GCA_041672565.1 Endomicrobiaceae bacterium | reverse complement strand
TCTGATTTGGAATATCAAAATGAAATAGAAAGCAAATCAATGTATGAAATGCTCGAGAAAGAAATAGTTCCGTTATTTTATAACAGAGGACAGGATGATGTTCCTAGAGATTGGATAAAAAAGATGAAAACCTGTATGAAAACCATAGGACCTAGTTTTAACACAAACAGAATGATAGAAGATTATACCGAAAAATTTTATGTCAGTTCAATAGAAGCAACCGAACAGATGAAAGAGAATAACTATGAGATTGCAAGAAAAAAAGCTGCATGGCAGGATAATATAGAAGCAAACTGGCAAAAAGTTAAAGTCATTAGTATGGAAGATGATTTAAACGGGCAGACTATTAAAATAAGAAATAAAATGAAAATAAAAGCAAAAATTTCTTTAGCTAATATAAAACCTGAAGATGTTTATGTCCAGTTATATACAGGTTATCTTGATTCAAAGAATGTTTTAAGCGGCGGGAATTATGAAAATATGAAAATGATTTCTCAAGATAATAACGGTTCATATATTTATGAAATTGAACTTGAAACGGATAAAGTCGGACATTGCGGTTATACTATAAGAGTAATTCCTCAGTATTTGGGTAAAATTGAATATATACCTGGTTTGATAAAGTGGTTCTAGATATGATAAATTCAAATAAAATATCTTTAGCTGTTTTTGATCTTGACGGGACATTGGTTGATTCACAAAAAGATTTAACGTCAGCAGTTAATTTTACCAGAAACCACTACGGTTTAGCTTCTTTGGAAATTTCTGTAGTCGCTTCTTTTTTGGGGAGTGGAATAAATGCTCTTGTAAAATCTGTTTTGCCGAATGTCGGTGAAACAAAAATGCCTGAAGCAATAGGAATGTTTAAAGATTTTTACTCAAAACATCTTGCGGATACAACTAAAGCGTATGATGGCGTCAGGGAAATGCTTTCCGGTTTGAAAGACATAAAAAAAGCTGTTTTATCAAATAAAAGTGAAAATTTTTCAAAAGATATAATAGAAAACCTCCGGTTAAAAGAGTTTTTTGACGCAATTTACGGCGGAGATTCTTTTGATGAAAAAAAGCCGAGTCCGAAACCTATACGCGAAATAATGAATTTTTTGTCCGTAAATAAAGAAAATACTGTTATGGTAGGCGACGGCGTGAATGACGTTTTAGCCGGCAAAAAAGCAGGGGTGCGGACAATAGCGGTTTTATACGGATATTCTCCGAAAGAAAAAATTGAAGAACTGCAGCCTGATTTCATCGCTGCGACTCCAAAAGACGTCGTAAATATTTTAAACGGAGCAAAATAAATGTTTGTGTTAAAGATGCTTAAAAAAATTATTGTTATGTTTCAGTCGGATATTTCTCCGGACCAGATTGCGTGGGGTTTTGCATTAGGTGCGATTTTAGGTCTTGTTCCGAATTTATTGATGAAAATAATTTTATTTGTTGTGATAATGCTGTTCAGGGTAAATTTGACTTCGGCATTGATAGGCTGCGCTTTGTTTTCAGTTGTCGGTTTTGCAATAGATCCTTTATTGGATAAAATAGGATATTTTATCCTTGTTAATATAAAATTCTTAAAACCTTTTTACACGTGGCTGTATAATTTGCCTGTAATTCCTTTTTCAAAATTTAACAATACGGTTGTTATGGGCGGTTTAATTACCGGAATTGCGCTGATATTCCCTAACGGTATATTGGCGAAAAAAGCGCTTGTTTATTACAGAGCAAACTATAGAGATAAAGTTGCGCAATGGAAACTTATAAAACTTCTTAATACGGCTTTAAATGCTACGAAAATAATCAAAAAAATAGGATAAATTATGAAAATTATTAGATGGAGCTTTTTAGTTCCGACAATTGTTATAATAGCGTTGCTAACCTTATTTAATATTTTATTTTTTGATGTTGTTCTGAAAAAATCCGTTATTTCGGCAGGAGAGATGATATTCGGGGCAAAAGTTGAGATTGACAGTTTGACTACAAGCTTCACTAAAGTTTCTTTGTCTATAGACGGTTTGAGATGCGCGGACAGAAACGATTATTTTAAAAATTTAATAGATATAGACCATATAACCTTTGATGCAAAGTTCACTCCAATACTCAGAAAAAAATTTATTATAGACGAAATGACCGTATCAGGCTTAAAATGGGGAACTTCAAGAAAAATATCCGGCAAATTATCTCCTAAAAAAGAAAAAAAATTCAATAAAAAACAGAAGAAAGACAGTATGTTTGCAAAATTATTTGAAAGCGCAAAAAATAAAGCGAATGAAGAATTTAATAAACTACCCGCCGTTGATGCTTTTTCCGATGTCGAATCTCAAATAAAAGATTTTGATGCAGCTAAGCTTATAGATAAATCAAACTTGCAGTCCGTAAAAGAAATAAACAAATTGTCTGAAGATATCCAAAATAAATATAAAAATTATCAGACTGATTTTGATAATTTAAAAATAGAAGAAAAAATTCAAAAAACAAAAAATTTGATTGATCAAGTTTCGAAAACTAAGGTCTCAAGTTTTGATGATATTACAAAAGCCGCAAAAAATATAGAAGAATTAAAAAACAATAAAAAAGAGTTTGATAAAATATTAAAAGAATTGAATAATGCAAAAAAAGATATTGCTAATTCCGTTGATATTTCCAAACAGATACAGAATGCGGTAAATAAAGATGTTGATTCTGTTTCGTCAAAACTTTCTGTTTCAAAGCTCAATTCAAAAAATATATCGAGTATGATTGCAGGCAGACAATGGATTAACAGAGTTGAAACTGTTATTTATTATATGTCATTGATAAAAAAATATATGCCGGAAAAAGATAAGGAACCTGTAAAGGAAAGGTCAAAAGGAAGAGATGTTATATTTGCGCAAAAAGCATATCCTTCTTTATTAATTTCCAAAATTAATATTTCAGGTACCGCCGCCTCGGAAGATAAACAAGGCAAAGCTATTGCTTTTTCAGGAAGCATAAACAATATTTCTTCATCTCCGGATATGGTGTCGGAACCTGTTACATTGAATATAGTCGGCAATAACGGCAAACAAAATCTTATGATTGAAGGATTATTCGATCATAGAGGAAAAACATCTGAAGATTTGTTAAAAATTTCAATGTCAGGAGTTTCCGGAGAATCTTTGAATATTCCTGAAAATGATTATATGCCTTTGGTTAATACGGCCGATATAAAGATATCAAGCCGTTTTGAGCTTGTAAATGATAATTTTTCATGCGGGGCTGATGTGTCTGTAAAAGATATTAAAGAAAAAAATTTAAAATCGGTAAAAGGAAATATAAAATATTTGGCTGAAATTACAAATACAATAAAATCTTTCACCTTAAATGCTAAAGCAAAATCAAAAGAAGACGGCTCTTTGGATTTTGAAATCAAGTCCGATATTGATAAAAAAATATCAGATGCAATTTCACAATTATTCTCTTCAAAAATATCTGAAGCGAAAGCAAAAGTGAAAGAAGAAATAAACGCAATTTTAAAAGAGCAGACAAAACAGGTTGAAGATAATATAAAAGTCCAACAAGATTCTCTGCTTAAGAACATAAATTCACAGACAGATTTAATAAACAATATAAAAAAATCCATAAAGTATTAACATTTTGAAAAGTTATACATGCTATAAAAAACATAAAAATGTATAATTAATGAAGTATGAAGAAAACACATGTTTCGGGTATAAATGAAGGTGCAAAAGCTCATTTTTTGTCAAAATATGTAACTGATAACGACGTCAATACTCTTCTTGCAGTTGTGGAAGATAATGATATTGACAATATAATTCAGGATTTAAAAACATTTCTTGACGGTTCAAACATTGCGGTTTTAAAATATCCCCGTGACGACCAGCGGGAACAAATCATTACATTATCAAAAATTAATGACGATAACAAAAAAATTATCGTAACGGACAAGGAATCTTTAAACGCTTGCGTTTTGTCAACGGAATCGTTGAAATTAAATTCAATTGATTTTAAAAGCGACAGCGTTTATAAACATGACGAAACAATCAACAGACTTTCAAAAATAGGATATACGAGAGAATCTTTTGTCGAGGAAAAAGGTCAGTTTGCCGTGAGAGGGGAAATACTTGATATATGGCCGTGTGACGGATTACAGCCGGTAAGATTTTCTTTTGATTTTAATACTTTGGAAACAATAAAAACTTTTGATTATGTAACGCAGCGTTCAGATAAATATCTTAAGGGAGTTAAAATACTTCCATGCTCAAATTTTGAAACAAATACATGTATTATAGAAGAGCTTCCTCGGAAGTCTGTAATATATTCGGATTACAAACTTGACGATGAATCCGAATACAAAGATTTTGATACTATAATAAACAGTCCTCTTGAAAAAGATGCCGTTCATTATGATTATCAGGGGTTTCAGGGTTTTCAGGGAAATATCAATTATTTTATAGGTTTGTTAAAAGAATTTAAAAAAGCAGATATTGAAACTAAAATATATTGTTCAAATATGGGGGAAAAACAGAGAATTATTGATATTTTTTATGACAACGGATGGGCGTATGAAGATATGCCTGAAATGATACTCATGCCTTTATGGCAGGGATTTTATTTAAAAAATAAGCTTATTGCAGTTTCAACAAAAGAAATTTTGTACAAGAGAAAACAGGTAAATTTTCCTAAAATAAACAGCGGCAGAAGGCTTGAGGGAATATGGGAAATATCGTCGGGTGATTATGTCGTGCATGAAAAATACGGGATCGGCAAATATAAAGGGTTGAAAAAAATAGTTCAGGAAGGTAAAACGGCGGAATATTTATGCATAGAATATAAAAGAGGCGATAAATTATATGTTCCTCCGGATGATTTTAAAGTTGTTGAAAAATATGTCGGAGTTGAAGGCGTCAGGCCAAAACTTTATTCCATGGATACTTTTTCATGGGAAAGGGTAAAATCAAAAGCAAGGAGGGAGGCTTCTGAATTTGCAAAAGAATTATTAAAACTTTATGCTCAGAGATGTAAAGTCCGGAGAGTTCCGTATCCTGTTGCCGGCATATTTGAAAAAGAACTTGCTGATTCGTTTGCATATGAAGAAACAGAAGACCAGCTGAAAGCTATAGAAGACATAAGCAGTGATTTTTCAAAACCTTATCCTATGGAAAGATTGATATGCGGAGATGTCGGCTTCGGGAAAACAGAAGTTGCTTTGAGAGCCGCTTTTAAAGTCGCATGTCAGTCTAAACAGGTTGCCGTGCTTGTGCCGACGACTGTTTTGGCTGAACAGCATTACAATACGTTTGTGAACAGACTTTCTGCATTTCCTGTAAATATTGAAGCCTTAAGCAGATTTCAAAAACCGTCCCGGCAAAAAGAGATAGCGGGAGAAATAAAAAAAGGCAATGTGGATATAATAATAGGGACACACAGGCTTCTTCAAAAAGATATAGAATTTAAAGACCTCGGCCTTCTTATAATAGATGAAGAGCACAGATTCGGCGTTAAACAAAAAGAAAAAATAAAAATGCTTAAAAAGAACATAGATATGATAATGTTGTCAGCAACGCCTATACCCAGAACTTTGTCAGGAGCATTATACGGCTTGAGAGATTTATCTCTTATAGAGACTCAGCCTTTAGGAAGGCTTCCTATAGAAACGACATTGTCTTATTATGATAAAAATTTAATCAAAAAAGTTATAGAAGCTGAACTTTCAAGAAACGGACAAGTCTTTTATGTGTATAACAGAGTTGAAACTATTTTAAATAAAGCCTTGACTATAAAAAAACTTATTCCCGATATAAATCTTGCCGTAATACACGGACAGCTGAAACCTTTGGAAATTGAAAAAGTTATGTGGCGTTTTTTAAACAAAGAGATAGATGTTTTGCTTGCTACAACTATAATAGAATCAGGTATAGATATACCTACGGTGAATACAATGATAATAGAAGACGCTCAGAATTTCGGTCTTTCCCAGCTGCATCAGTTGAGAGGCAGAATAGGGAGAGACAAGCAAAAGGCCTACTGTTATTTATTTTATAATGAGAAAAATTTAAGCAATGAAGCCGTAAAAAGACTTGAGGCAATGAAAGAATTCAGCGATTTGGGCTCAGGATACAGGCTTGCATTGAAAGATTTGGAAATAAGAGGAGCCGGCGGAATATTAAGTTCAAAACAACACGGTTTTGTAAGAGATGTCGGATATGAAATGTTCAGCAGAATGCTTGAAGAAGAGGGAAAAAAAGTAAAAGGAATAAAAGAAGCGTCTGACGGGAAGAATATTTCCGCAGAGATAGATTTGCAGACGGAAGCTTTTATTCCGCAGGATTATATTGAAGATGAAGATATAAGAATTTTGTTTTACAGAAAAATATCAAATATATTAAAAGAAGAGGATATCTTTAACATAGAAACCGAATTAAAAGACAGATTCGGAAAACTTCCTGAAGCAGTAAATAATTTATTTGAAGTAAGTAAAATAAAAATAAAAGCCGAAAAACTTAATATAGAAAGATTGTCCGAAGATAAAAAATATGTATATATATATATGTCAAAAGATACAGATTTTAACAATATTGATATAATGTCCTTTATAAATGATTATAAGCGCTCCGTTGAGTTTAGCAGAACAAACAGTTATTGTTTTAAAATAGCCAAAGCGGATAAATTTAAATGGAAATTCTTAAATTCTTTTTTGGATAATTTTAAAAAATATATCAGAACAAAGGAGAAAATATGAAAAAAATTTCAAATATTATTTTATTGATTATGTTAATTTTCAGTTCGGTTTCATACGCCGTTGATTTAACTCCGTCAAATGATGAGGAAGTGTCTGTTTCCGACAATATGGAATATAATTTTCAAATGCCGGATATGGCTGATACGATTAAAGCTTTTCAGACTTTGCAGAAAGAACTTGACGACAGTACGACAGGCATTGATTATAAACAGATGTTTTCTGCTGCGGAGGAAGATATGACTGATATTGAAGGTATGACAGAGCTTTTAAAATCTTCAGCGCAAATGAAAAAAACTCAGCAGAATATTTTATCGAAGATGAAACAATACTCCGCCGACGGCAATATGGGCGCGCAGTTTCAGCTTGGCATGACATATGGAGCTGGCGTTATCAATTATAAAGAATCAGTAAAATGGCTGAAGAAAGCCGCCGAGAAAGGACATAGAGGCGCGGAGTATATTTTAGGATTTATGTACGGTTATGGAGACGGCGTCAAAAAAGATATTAAAGAAGCCAAAAAATGGCTTTTAAGAGCAAGCAATAAAGGACATAAAGAAGCCAAAAAATATCTTGATGAAATAAATGCAATAAAATAATTCGAAAATAAAAAGTGTTTTAATTGTTTTTTCAATATCGACGGTAAAATGATTTTTTTGTAAAATATAAAATTTATGTTGCTTGACAAAAAAAAATTTTTGTGGTATAAGTTAACCCGTTGCGAAAATCGGATCGCAAAAAAGTTCTTTAAATAGCTGGCAATGTTTTATATTAAAGCATTTGTAAACGGTATCGGAACTGTTTGATAGCAATGGCAATAATATATAAAGAAAATTATCAGTTGACAAAAAAATAAAAGTTTGATATAACTTACCGGCACTGAGAAATGTGCGGTTTATTTTTTTGAAAAATTAATATAAGTTTTAATAAAACACTTGACAAATTTTTAAAAGTGTTGTATAACTTTCAAACCGCTTTAAAAAAGTGCTTGACAAATTTTTGAAAGTGTGGTATAAATTTAAAGCTTTATTGAAAATGTTCTTTTAGCAGTAAGCAAAATATAATTTAAAAGATATACTAATTAATAGTAAGGGTAACAAAAGACTTCTTTTATGAAGCACCCAAAATAAAATATATGCAGAGAAATAATCTTTGCCGGAAGTATAAAAAGCAAAGAAGGTAGTTTTTTCTCTCTCTTTTAATGGTCTTTGAAAACTAAATAATGTGCAGATAAGTGCCCTGTAAAAGGGGCAATCAAGTAATTTAAGGGTCTAGTTGTTTTTTTGAAGTAAAAAAGTACAATAATGTAATTAAGAGCTTATAACAAAACTCTATAAAAATTTTTTTATGGAGAGTTTGATCCTGGCTCAGAGTTAACGCTGGCGGCGTGCCTAACACATGCAAGTCGAGCGAATTTTTACAGAGTATCGTAAAAGTTAGCGGCAAACGGGTGAGTAACACATGGGAAACCTCCCTCAAAATGGGGAACATCTCCGAGAAATCGGAGCTAATACCGCATAAGACCACAGTCTGGCATCAGACAGGGGTAAAAGCAGTAATGCGTTTTGAGATGGTCCTGTGTCCTATCAGCTAGTTGGTGGTGTAACGGACTACCAAGGCTATGACGGGTATCCGGCCTGAAAGGGTGAACGGACACACTGGAACTGAGACACGGTCCAGACTCCTACGGGAGGCAGCAGTGGGGAATTTTGGACAATGGGCGCAAGCCTGATCCAG
>JBAYZJ010000059.1:0-8468 GCA_041672565.1 Endomicrobiaceae bacterium | reverse complement strand
GATAAAAACAAAAATTACATAATTCGTGAATTTTCCGAATTAAGAAAGAATAAAAATATTTTTGAAATTTGTATGGGAAATATTGTTAAAGAAGTCTTCAGCATTGATAAGCAAAGCGAACAAAAAGAAAAGTTAAAAAAAATATTGTTGTCTTTTGCGGATAAATATAAAGATAAAGCCGAGCAATTTTCCGCAGTATATGATTTAATATTCAAAGACAAACAAAATAAAGCAAATGACAGGGGTGAAAATAATAATTTCTGCATCAGGAGTTCAATATATAAAATTAATCAACTTCAGTATGAAAATTCCGTCAACGGCAACAGTAAAATATTGTCAAAAACGCTTGATTTGATAAATTTAATAAATAATTCTTTGCCTGAACTTAATGCCGCTGAACAGAAAGACTTGAAAGTTAAGATGATAGAATTGACATCTGCCGCCGGAGATATGTATATACAAGAACAATTTGCAAATTATGAAGACATAACTTCCGTATTTAAGCAAATTGTAATATATGAAAATGAATTTTCGGAGATCTTAAACGAAAATGAGAAAAATAATGACTTTATCAAGACATTTGATTTGAAATTGTCAAAAAATTCGGATTATGATGAATACATCAAATGGCAGAATAAACTTTTATTTTATAAAGAAAGAATAGATATTCTTTATATGATATATGAAGAACTTATTGAACAAAGTATTGATAATTTTAATAATGCGGAATCTTTTAAAAATATAATTAAAATAAGACTTTCTGAAAAATTTACTGAAAAGAAGGATATTCTTAACAATATAAAGAATATTTTTCCGGATTCATCGCAGCATGCCTTAACTTTAAAACAACAAAAACAAACATGCAAAGATATACAAATAAACCGTAAAAATAAAATAGGCATTATTTTTAAAATTTTCTTAAACAGATTTTATTTTTATAAATTTCAGTTTAATAAAAACAATTTAGAAAACAATATAAAATATTTTAATTTCCAGCTTTCTTCTTTTAATGGAAAAGAAGAGTATGCAAAAGCAAAAAAAAGAGAAATGGATGTTATTGCAAAAGAAATTCAGGAAATTCAGGAAAGAATGGTTTATTTAAAAGAGAACAGGCATATGTATGTTAATTTTAAAGAATCAAATGCAGTTTTAGATAAGGAAAAAACTTCAAAACAAATAAAAATTAAACAGACAGAGTTAATTTTGCTGGGGAATATAAAAGAGTTTATAAGAACTTTCATTGTAAATGCAGAGAGAAAGTCTGAAGATATGAAAAAAAATCTAGCTAAGATACGAACTGTATTGCAACAAATAGTTAAAATAAACGAATTTGAGCAAGAAAGTATAAAAGAGACGTTTTTAAAAGAAAAAATGGAACTTGAATCGGAAATGATAAAGTTTGAGAAAGAGAAAGAGTATCTTAACAATTCCGTTTCAGGTCAGAATAGTTCTCATAATTTTCAGGGGCAGACTCTTATAGCAAAATCACTTTATCAGAAAGAAAAGCTTGACTCTTTGCTTATAAGCGAAAGAGAAATAACAAATCAAATAAAAGAATTGCAGTATTTAACAGGACAGCTTTCGGAAACCGAACAGCATGAACTGGCTATGCTTGAAAAAGATCTTGTTGAAAAACAGCTTTCTCTTGTTAAATACTATCTTACAGTTGAAAATGACAATACTAAGAAAAATTTAACGAGAAATATGATGCAGTCTCTTTATAAAACGCAATATGACGTTGGCCGGAGAAGCGGAAATGTTAATAATTATTCAGTCTTTGAGGAAAATAAAGGAACGGATATGACGAGAAAAGCCGTATTGCAAATATATAAATCTTCTATTGACCAATTACGTGAATTCAACAGACTGATATACAGAATGAAAATAATAAATGCCATACTTGAACTCGAATATATTAAGCAATTGTCAAAACAGATTGAAATGAATGCCGGTAACAAGAACGTTTCATCTTTAAAGAAAGAACTGCAGATATCAATAACGAAAGAAATGCAAAATAAGGTGCTTGAACTTGAAAAAATTTCAGATATATCAAAGGAAAATATAACATTTGCAAAATATTTGAAAGAAAGCATTGAAGCATCAAAAGAAAAACAAAAGAAAGCAAAAGAGAAAATATATAAAGAAGCAAAAGCAAATCTCACGCGTAAACTGTATATATTAAACGAAAAAGCAAATATGCTTGAGGAATTTATAAGAAATAACGATTATGAGGTTACCGTAGACATGAAAAAGATAAAAGCGGAACTGAAAGATATAAAGAAAGAAACTAAAATATTATCTGCGCGTTCAAAAGAAATAGAACAAAAAATGATTCTTTTAAAAAAAGAATATACTTCTGAAAATAATATGTCTGCGGTTATGCAGTCGGCAGATTTAATATCATCAAACATAGCTGTTGACAATATCGGAAAGAAAGGTAAAAATAAAAAAAATACGGATACTGACAAAGATAATTCAGATGGCAATAACAATACTATCAGGAAAACAGACGTTAACAGAATACTGGCTTCATATTCAAATTCGGAAAAAGTCAGCACTAAAAAAGTTAATATAAAAGAGCATGTAAAAAATGACTGGTAAAATTTTAGAAAATAATATTTTTTGGTATCTTTATAAAAAATTATCTCCCGAACGGTATGACCATACTATATGCGTTTGCGATCTTGCCGTGCGGCTTGCATTGAAAAATAATGAAGATGTTTACAATGTGCAGCTTGCGGCGCTGCTTCACGATTGCGCAAAAGACATGTCTCTGCAAGAAAGCAAAAAGTATGTCTTAAACAGAAAGTTAAATATTAAATATTCTGATTTTTTATTATGTTATGCTCCTCAGGTTTTACATTCTTATATAGGAGCTGATATCGCTAAAAATAAATTTAAAATCAGAAATAAAGATATTTTGAATGCAATAGAGAACCATACCGTGGGAAGAATTAATATGTCTGTTTGTGAAAAAATTATTTTTGTCGCAGATTTTATGTCTCCGGACAGAAAATTCAAAAGAAATTTTTCGAATAATAAAAAATATTTATCAGGAAATTTGAATGAAGCTTTTAAATATGTCCTCCAAAATAAAATAAACAATATAGTGTCAAAATTCCAAATGCTGCATCCGGATGTTATTAATATTTGGAATTATTATAATAAATAAAAATATGTTTAAAAGAATATTGCTGTGTATGTTTCTTCTTCTTATCCTTTTTTCGCAGAGTTTAAATAACTTTTCAAATTTATCAAAAGATATAAAAAACTCAGATATGGTTAATTTGCTGACGATCGTTAAAGATTCTGATGATTTGAATGATTGTAACATTTTAAAATTTATTTTATTTCAATACAGCCGAACTGATAAAATTCTAAAAGTGCTTTGCATTGATGATCAAATAACGATTTTACAAAAGAAAGTAAGATCTAAGACATTGAAAGAGATGTTTTTCGGACAAAAAGAAGAAAACAGAATATTTTTTATTAAAAAAGAAATAGAATCTTTGTTAGGAAACCAAATAAACATTGATTATTATCTTGTTTCGGATGTTAAAGTTGCACATGATTTTGTAGAAATATTTAATAGGGATAATGCCGTAAAGAATTTCGAGCAGGATTATTTTACAAGATGGACGGCAAATAATGATTATGTAACGTCATTGGTATATGTCCCAAAAATAATCAGGCAGATAATTAACAGCAGCAATAGATATATATTGGTTGATTTCTTTAGGTTTTTGGATGTAAAACAACATGCTCTAATTACAAATTTAAAATTTTCCGATGCCGTATATATATATTCGGCGGCAAGAAATTTTGATATAAATTCCGTACGTTTTGCCGATGTTCCAACAATAAATAAAAGAAACAGAACCGAATATGATCCTTTCGGATTGGAGAAAATAATAAAATTTATTGGTAAAAATGAAAGTCAGTATGAAAGTAAACAATTAATGTGGAAGGTAAAAATAGAAGTTATTAATGCTTCCGCAAAATCAAGACTGGCTATTAAATCTGTTGATAAACTCAGACGAAAAGGATTTGATATTTTTGAATGGGGTACTTCATACAAAATATATGAACATACGGTGATTTTTGATCTTATAGAAAATTACCGGCAGTCTTTAAAAGTAAAAAACATTTTGAATGCGGGAGAAATTATTTTTAGGCCTGTAGATAAATCTTTTGTTGATATTTCTGTTTTATTAGGAAAAGACTGTACTATATATGATAAACTTGATAAAATAGATTAAATCTCTCAGGAGACATAAAATGAAAAAAATAAATTTTTTGACACTTGCAAAAAAGGTTCTTAAAACCGCCGAAGAAAAAAAAGGCGAAAATGTAATAATGTTGGATGTTATGGGATTGACCGAACTTGCTAACTATTTTGTTATAGTTACTGCAAATTCTACGCCTCAGATAAATGCAATAGCTTCTGAAATTGAAAAAATTATGAAATACGATTATAACGTTCCTGTAATCAGAAGGGACGGAGTTGCTTCGGCGAATTGGAAAGTTTTGGATTTCGGCGGGCTTATCGTTCATATAATGAGTCCATATGTAAGAGAACAATATAATTTGGAAAAGATATGGACGCAAATCAATAAAAAAGGCGAATGTATTTCCAAAAAGAAAGCGTCCTCCAGGGAAAAAGTCACTAAAAAAACATCAGCGGTAAAGAAAATTACAAAAAAAGTTTCGGTAAAAAAATAAAATAATTAAATTTATAAAACTTTTGGGAGATGTATAATGTCGGCAGAGTTTGTACATTTGCATAATCATACTGAATATTCGTTGCTTGACGGTTCCGTCAGATTGACAAAGAAAGGAAAACCTTTGGAACTTTTTAACCTGATAGGAAAAGAATACAAAATGCCTGCGTTGGCTATTACAGATCATGGCAATATGTACGGAGCTATGGAATTTTACTGGGCATGCGAAAAATCAGGAATAAAGCCTATTATAGGCTGTGAAGTTTACGTGGCAAAAAAAAGCAGATTTGACAAAGATAAAGATTCCGGCGGTTATAATCATTTAATTTTGCTTGCCAAAGATTTAGAAGGTTATAAAAATCTGATGCATTTGGTAAGTTTGGGCTTTACTGAAGGATTTTATTATAAACCGAGAGTAGACAAAGAATTAATAGCAAAATATTCAAAAGGACTTATTTGTTCATCGGCCTGTCTGGCAGGAGAAGTGCCGAGTTTGTTGGCGAGCGGTAATGTTAAAGAAGCAAAAAAGGTCGCGGCAGAATACAGAGATATGTTCGGAGAAGGGAATTATTATATTGAATTGATGGATAACGGACTTGAAGAACAAAAAAAACTTATCGCTCCTTTAATAGAACTTTCAAAAGAAACAGGAATCCCTCTGGTTGCAACAAACGACTGTCATTTTTTAAAAAAAGAGGACGCTAAATATCATGATATTTTGTTATGCATAAATATGAATAAAACTGTAAATGATCCCGGCAGAATGAGATTCGGCTCTGATTTGTTTTATTACAGATCACCTGAAGAAATGATCCAAACGTTTTCTTATGTTCCGGAAGCCATAAAAAATACGCTGGTTATTACGGAAAAAATAAATTTAAAAATCACAAGCGACCAATTGCTGCTTCCTAATTATACCGTACCCGAAGGATTTACTCCAGAAACTTATTTGGAGAAATTATGCAAAGAAGGTTTGATAAGAAGATACGGTAATGTAAAGAAAGAGCAGACCGACAGGCTTAATCATGAACTCGGTATAATAAACAAAATGGGTTTTGCGTCATATTTCTTAATTGTCTGGGACTTCATAAAATATTCAAAGGATCACGGTATACCGGTCGGGCCCGGAAGAGGTTCGGGAGCCGGTTCTATAGTTGCTTATACTTTGGGCATAACGGATATATGTCCTTTAAGATATGACCTGCTTTTTGAGAGATTTTTAAACCCTGAAAGGATATCAATGCCTGATCTTGATATAGATTTTGCAGATTTTGGCAGAGATAAAGTTATTGAATATGTAAGAGATAAATACGGCCATAATAATTGCGCTCAGATTATAACTTTCGGTTCTATGCAGTCAAAAATGGTTGTAAAAGATGTCGCAAGAGCTTTGGGCTTTTCTGCCGCAGAAGGACAAAAAATTGCTAACTTTATTCCTTTTGGTTCTTCTATTCCTGACGCAATGATGGAATCGGAAGAACTGCAGAAAGTGATAAAATCAGATGAAAAAGTCGCGGAGCTTATAAAAATAGCAGGGAAACTGGAAGGCATTAAAAGACATACCGGCGTACATGCCGCAGGCATGGTGGTCGCAAATGAAGATATAAGAAATTATTCTCCGTTGTCAAAAGGCGCAAAGGATATTATAACTACGCAGTATGACGGCACAATTCTTCCTCAGCTCGGACTCTTAAAAGTGGATTTTTTAGGTTTAAAAACTCTTACAATCATAGATGATGCTGTAAAGCTGATAAGAGAAAAAAAGAAAGATTTTGATATAGATAAAATTTCATTGGAAGACAAAAAAACTTACAAATTATTGCAAGAAGCAAAAACATTCGGAGTTTTCCAACTTGAGTCTTCCGGAATGAAAGATCTTATAAGACGGCTGAAACCTACAAATATTGATGACGTCATCGCGTTGATTGCTCTTTACAGACCTGGACCTATGGGGGCAGGAATGCTTGATATATTTGTAGATTGCAAGCATGGAAGAAAAGAAATTTCATATGATCATCCGCTTCAGGAACCTATATTAAAAAACACTTACGGAGTTATTTTGTATCAGGAACAAGTTATGAAAATGGCCATAGCAATAGGAGGATTCACTCCGGGACAGGCTGACGGTTTAAGAAAAGCTATGGGCAAAAAAAATCATGACGAAATGCAAAAGCAAAGAGTTAAATTTGTCGAAGGGGCAAAAGAGAAAAAAATAGACGCAAAAATTGCCGAGAAAATTTATGACAATATGGAAAAATTCGCCGGATACGGATTTAATAAATCTCATTCTGCGGCATATGGATTCGTATCATACAGAACGGCGTATTTAAAAGCGCATTACCCTTTGGAATATATGACTGCATTGCTTAATTCTGAAGTAGGCGGATCAAAAGCAAAAGCGGGAGAAGTGAAGAAACTTGTAGAATATATAGAAGATGCAAAAGAATTCGGAATAAAGGTTTTACCGCCTGATATCCGGTTCTCAAGCCCGAAATTTACCGTTGAAGGCAAAAATATAAGATACGGATTAATAGGAATAAAAAATGTAGGAGAGTCTGCTGCCGAGGAAATTTTAAAAGCAAGAGAAAAATGCGGGAAATTTGAATCGTTTGACGATTTTCTTTCAAAGGTAGATTTGTCAACGGTAAACAAAAAAGCAGTTGAATCGCTTGCAAAGGCAGGCACGTTTGACGGTTTTGGAAAGAATAAATTAAAAATAAGAGCGGAGATAATTGAAAATATAGAACAAATTATTTTATCTGCGGTAAAGGCTAAAAAAGAAATTGAAGCAGACCAGGGTTTTCTATTTGAACCTTCTGAAATAGTAAGCAGTAAAAATAACATTTTTGAAAGGGATATTGACCCTTTGGATGAAACTTTATCGTTGGAATATGAAAAAGAAGTGCTGGATTTTTATTTGTCGGGACATCCTCTTGAAAAGTATAAACGGGATTTAATCGCTTTTTCAAAATACCGTTTAGATAAAATTCCTGTTCCTCCGGAAGGCACAGATTTAAAAAACGCAAAATTGGTAAGAGTTGCAGGAATGATAACATCCGTTAAAAAACTTACTACGAAAGAAGAAAAGAAAGCATACGCTACTTTTAAAGTGGAAGATTTATACGGAAATATTGAATGCGTTATGTTTCCTAAGATTTATAAACAGCTTGGAGATCATTTGCTTGAAAAAAACGTTGTTGTTGTCAAAGGAAAATTATTAAATAATAAAGGTTTTGTAAAAATAGCTGTTGAAGAACTTTATTCTGTTGATGAAGCCAAAAAAAAATATCTTCCTTTTTCAGGCACGCTGTATGTGCAGGTTTCTGAAGTGGCTTTAGACGACGAATTATCAGAGAAAATTATCAGGATAATTTCAAAATATCCTGGCAAGTCTAAAGTATATCTAAATGTTAAAGATTATCAGACGGGAGATTATTCCATAGAAACAGGCTATACGGTAAAGTGCAGTGATGAATGCATAAAAGCTCTTGACGGTTTGTTGGGAGAAGGATCTGCTGCATTACAGTACAGTGATGAAATATAGTTCGGAATTTTTTATAAATTTTTGATATAATACTTAAAAATTTTAGTAATGGGGGCAAAATGAAAAAGTCTGTCGTTTGCATGTTGATTTCTTTTTTTATACTAGGTATATCCGGTTTATCTTATGCAAAGGGTCCTTTTATTACCCCGGGCGCAAGAGCAGCGGGTTATGGTACTGCTTTTGTATCAATAGCCGATGATTTA
>JBAYZJ010000058.1:0-8553 GCA_041672565.1 Endomicrobiaceae bacterium | reverse complement strand
TAGTCATAATACCGCTCTGTATAGGAGCAAACTCATTGAGAGCTTTTGCCATAGGAGCCAAGCAGTTTGTCGTACAAGACGCTGCAGAAATAACAGTATCTTTTGCCGTCAATATATTATGGTTTACATTGAATACTATTGTAGGAAGGTCACTGCCTGCCGGAGCTGATATAACAACTTTTTTTGCTCCTGCATTAATATGAGCCTGGGCTTTTTCCTTTGATGTATAAAAACCGGTGCATTCAAGAACTACATCTACTCCGATTTTTCCCCAAGGAAGATCTGCCGCATTTTTCTGCGCGTAAATTTTAATTTCTTTTCCGTCAACTATGATTGAATCTTCACCTGCTTTTACTTTACTTGCCAATGCGTATGTACCTTGTGCCGAATCATACTTCAACAAATGCGCCAACATTTTAGGACTTGTTAAATCGTTTATTGCAACCACTTCATATCCGCTTGCTCCAAACATTTGTCTGAATGCCAAACGACCGATACGTCCAAAACCGTTAATTGCCACTTTTACTGCCATTTTTGATTCCTCCGCTGATTTTATTAAATATAAACTGCTATATTTTTATATTATTTATATTTAAAGATGTTATAAAAATATAATAATCTTGTCAAACTTTTGAAATTAAATTAATGATTACTTACAAATTCCGGCAATTAATCAGGAATCTGCTTTTTGTCCGGCATTGTTTAACTCTATATCAGCTTAAGTCTATCATGCATTTCTTTACTTTGAAGAAATACACGTATCTTTTACAAAACGACAACTTCAAAAATTCCATCATGTTTATCAACATTGCTTATCGTAAGATAATTATCCGTAAGAGCCTTTCTGTTCCTCAAAGAAACGGCTTTTCTTTTTGTTCCAGTAAATTTTGCATCATATTGATTTCTTAAAAAAGAATCCAACTCTAAAAGTTTATCTGTCCTAAGCTTCAACTCACTGCCCGGATATACGGTTTGCAAAGAAAACGCCTCAGTCCCATACCTTTTTGAATAAGGGAAAACATGAAGTCTGGCAAATTCATTTTTCTTCAAAAAGTTATAAGTGTCATAAAAATCATTTGACGTTTCAGTAGGAAATCCGCAAATAACATCCGTAGTAACGGCTATATCAGGAGAAGCTGTCTTCAATTTGTATATTTTTTTTGAAAAATCGGAAGACGTATATTTCCTGTTCATATCCTTTAATATTTTATCAGAGCCCGATTGTAAAGGTATATGTAAATGGCTGCAGAACCTTACAGGTTCACGCTTCATAATATCTATTAAATCATCGTTAATTTCATTCATTTCTATAGATGACAACCTGATTCTGAAATCTCTTCTTATTTCCCGAAAAATTTCTTTCAGTAACGGAGCTATTCCCATATTGTATTTTCCTATATGAATGCCTGTCAGAACTATTTCAACATATTTATTATCAAGCAGCCTGTTTATTTCCGAAATAACATTTTCGACAGGCTTACTCCACATATTGCTCCTTGCATAAGGTATAATACAATAAGAGCAAAAGCTGTCACATCCGTCTTGTATTTTAACAAAAGCTCTTGAATGATTATCAAACGTTTTTATTTCCTGAGTCAATCCTGCAAGCATATCTTCTTTTGTCTTGATTACAATACCAGGAAATCGCCGCAATATCGTTTCATTAAAAACTTTTGCGTAACATCCCGTTAAAAGAATTTCAGCGGCGGGATTTTTTAACTGAATTTTTTTTATCAACTGATCGCACTGTTTATCGGCATGAGCCGTAACTGAACACGAATTTATAATAACAGTATCAGCATATTCCATTTTATCGGCCGCAGAATAATTTGCAGATATAAAACTTTCTTTAATAATCTGGCTTTCATATTGATTTATTTTGCATCCGAAAGTATAAACAAATATTTTTTTCACTTGCAATCCTAAATTCCGGCAAAAGACAGAGTTACAGAGGCCGCCACTATTGCGGCAGTTTCAACTCTTAATATATTTTCGCCTAAAGTTATTGTATTAAAATTATTTTCAAAAGCTCTCTTGATTTCTTCTTTATCAAAACCGCCTTCAGGTCCTATAAAAATATTAACCTTTTCAACATCATGCACATTCTCAAATATCTGCCGTATTGTTTGTTTTTCTTCGCACTCCCAAGGCAATATATTTAACATTTTTTTTTGTCCTGTAAATGAATTTAAAACAGACATAAAATCCAAAGGTTCTTCTATTTTCATAATATCTGCCCTTGAACATTGTGAACTTGCGGATAGTGATATTTTTTGATATCTTTCAAATTTGTTTTTTGATATATCGGAGACAACACTTCTTGAATATATTGTAGGCACTATTTTTGATACGCCTATTTCAGAACTTTTTTCTATAAGCCATTCAAATCTGTCGCCTTTTGGGATTGCAGTATATAAAGAAACTTTTATTTTTGGAATCCGGAATGTTTTTGCCGAAACGATTGTTCCTGAAATCCGTTTTTTTGAAACACAGTCTATCCTTGCCAAAAATGAATTCCCGAGACCGTCGAATATTTTTATTTCATCACCTGATGAAAATCTTCTGACATTGACAAGATAATGAAATTGTTCTTCATCTATAATAAAAGTATTATTTTTTATATTTTTAGGATCAACATAAAAATGTGGCATTATTCCGTTCCAAACGAATATAATAATTATTTACTGACTTTAACTTCCAAAGACATGTCTAATGACGGAGCAGAGTGAGTAATCATACCGATTGAAATTCTTTCTATTCCAAGCTTGGCATACTCTTTAATAGTTTTAAAATCAACGCCGCCTGATATTTCTATTTCAGGCTTATAAGTTTTAGTTGACTGAGTTCTGATTAGAGTTATCATTTTTTTCAACATCTTATTGTCCATATTGTCAAGCATTATAAAATCAACTTTTGCATCTATTGCATTTTGAACATTTTGACGGTTTTCACACTCAACCTGTATAAGAAGATTCTTATGCTTTTTTCTTATTTCTTTTACTTTTTTAGACAAATCATCTACCAAAGCGAGATGATTATCTTTGATAAGAACCATATCAGACAAATTCATTCTGTGATTTTGCGCCCCGCCGCAACGTACGGCATATTTGGAAATATCCCTGAAACCGGGAATTGTTTTTCTTGTATCGTATATCTTTGTCTTTGAACCTTTAACAACATTTACAAAAACATTTGTCATTGTGGCGATACCGGAAAGTTTTTGTATAAAATTTAATGCCGTTCTTTCCCCTGACAAAAGAGGACATGCAAGCCCTTTCATAGTCAGAATTATATCGCCTTTTTTTACTTTTTGGGCATCTTTTTTTAAAATTTTAAATTTAAAATTTTTGTCCAATTTTAAAAAAACTTTCTTAAAGATATCCAAACCGCATAATACGCCGTCTTCTTTTGCGACTAAAACAGCTGCTGCTTTCGCATTTTTTTCAACAATATTTTTTGATGTTACGTCGTTGCCGGCTTGGTCTTCTTCGAGAGCCAAAAAAATCACTTTATCCATATTCATAATTTTGTTATTATATAAAAAATTTTTTTTCTTTACAATTACTTATTTAAATTTGCTATATTAATAAAATATGAAAATATGTTTTATATGCCATGCTAATATTTGCCGGAGTTTTATGGCCCAGGAATTTCTTAAAAAAATTATCAATGACGATAATCGCAGCGACATTAAAGTTATTTCCAGGGGCACTTATGTTTTGTCTAATTTTACGGTGCCTCAAAAAATAAAAGATTTTCTTAAAGAAAATAATATTGAATGTTCGAAACATATACCTATGCAATACGGGAAAGAAGACATTGAATCAAGCGATTTTATTTTTGTAATGACTCAAGAGCAATTAAGAACAATTAATGATAAATATGCGCAATTTTCAGATAAGATTTTCTTATTTATGGATTTTTGTCTTGGAAAAGAAAAAGATATGAAAGACCCTATTGATAAAAGAGGTTCGTCTTTTTATAAAATTGCAAATGAGATAAAACAAGATGTTTCTATCCTATATAAAAAAATAACATGCAAATAAAAAAACCGGAATGTTTTTTTACATTCCGGTTTTTTTTATTTTTTCTATAATTAGAATTTAAGTTTTATGCTTGCGCCTGTTTTATTAGACGTGTAATCTTCCGTATTGACATTAGACTGTCTGTCTCTGAATTGATACCATACTCCGGCAGAAAAATAGTCTGTAAAATTATATTCAATGCATGGAACAGCTTTAAACAAATCATCATTTCTTTCAACATTATTTACTGATACAGGATAATTCATATTTTCATAAGCTACAAGCAAAGATGCTTCCCATTTTTTATAAATTTTCTGTTTTAATTCCATTGAAACTTCCGTCGAAACATAATATCTGTTTGCACCGTAAAGAGTTTCCTGCATTTTTCTTTCGCCGCCTAAAATAACAGCGTTTTTAGTGGTAGGATTATATGTTATCGATACCAAATATCCGCATAAGTCAATATTTTTTTCAGATCCGTTTACTTCCTTATCATAATTTCTCTGATCATATGAAACCTGAGCCGTTCCTTTTATTTTAGGAGCTATCTGTCCGTTAACACCCGCTATATAACTGTTGCCCAACGAATCGCTGTTTACGTTTTCCTGATAATGAATACTGGAGAATAAATACTCTACAAAAAAAGATGTTTTAGGAGACAAGTTATAAAACAGCTGTACGCCGGAATTCCAACGATTTCTGTTCAAATACTCATATTTTTCTTCAACATATTTATCATATAAATCAGACATTACAAAACCTATTGAAAACATTTTTTCCAAAGAAGTTCTAAATTCAAAAAGAGCAACGTTTCCCATTCTTTCAGCTCTGTCTGTCAAATCCGAACTGGCCGGATCAGATGTATATATAAAACTTTCTTTTAATGTAAAAATGCTGTTTTCAAGCATAACATCCAATCCGCTGTTCCAAAAATCATTTTTTGATGAATCTTTTGTATATGCATTATATCCTACGTTTGCCTTAGCAAATAAATCCAAACCTGTATTCGGAATATTGCTGAAATATTTTGCAAAAAGCTGTGACGAGCTTATTCCTGAAGATTGTTTATTGTCTTTAGTGGAATAAATATTATCATCATAACTGCCGTTTTCTAAAAATAAAAATGACAAAGGCTTTTCAGCAAATGACGGAGATACGGCGGAAACCAAAAATAAACTTAATAAAAATATTGTCTTTTTCATAAAATACTCCTAAATTAACGTGGGGCTGAAGGACTTAAAATTACATCCTGCTCTGCTTGTTCGTATTGAGATTTTTTTTGCAAACTTATAGGTAAGAAACCGTCTCTTACGCTGTTAATATCCAATTTTAACTGATAAGAAGCCCCTTGAGAGAAAAAGCTTATATTCCCGTCTTTATCAGTTACTTCCAAATCACCTTTTTCAACATATAATTTGCCTGTAACAGAATCTATCGTAAACGAAATATTGCCTTTAGCATTTATAGTTTCAGAACCTATATTAATCTTAAAATCAGAACCGCTTATAAAAATACGGTTATCTTCATTTGCTTTAGCACATCTTACTGAAAGTTTTTGACCTTCCGGAACAAAAATAACTGTATTCTGATATTCAATTGAAATATTTTTAACAGCATCAATATTCAATGTACTTCCGTCAGGATATTTCTGCGCCCCTGATTCACTGCGTACTAACACATCTGCGCTTGATATTCCGACAAACAATAAAAATACAAAAAAAGCAATCAAACACTTTTTCATCTTTCAACTCCTATGTTAAGAAACTTTTCACTACATTTTTCGCTGCACATTAAAAAAAACACGCCATTAGTTTATACAAATATATTTTATTTGTCAAGGCTTATATTTAAAAACGCAAACATGATAAGGCGGGCATATATAGCGACCTTCTTTAAAACAGCATTCACATTCATAAAGCGCCTCAACTTTTGATTCTAAAAGCGCTTCAGGCATTTTGAGAAAATTCGAAGTGGAATTTAATATAAAAACATATACGAGACCGTTATAAATATAACTTTTGACTTTAAGAGGTTCTTCAGCTTTTATGATACTCTCTATTTCATCGCCTTTAGAAAAAATTTCCGACGCATATGAAATTTCAGAAATAATCTCCGAAATATCTTTCCATTTATCAGGTTTACTCTTAGGCAAAGGAATTCCGTTTGAAGTATAAATAAAATAAAAAAGTCCTGAAGCTCCGTTAAAAACCGCATCATACGACATGAATCTTATTTCATTTTTATTTGGGAAACGTCCTATTCTTTTATTGTCAGGACGATACTGCTTATATTCTTTCCAGTCAAACATCTGGATAACTGCCCAAACCGGCGTTTTGTATCTTCCGACAGAATCCAAGCTTTGCCTTGCATAAGATATATTTTTACCTAAAGATTCAAGAGGCAAATGCGGCACAGGATACCAATCAACCAATAATATATCCGCAATGTCATAGTATTGCGTTTCAGTCAAACCCTGCCCTATAACAAAAGCTGTTTTATGATTTCTAAAAGTATTTTTTACTTTTTTATTAAGAGCTATGAGAGCTTCTCTTGACATTTTCCAAACATCAGGCTCATCATATAAATACCATGCAAGCAAAGGATAGCTCTCCGCTTCTTTTTCATATTTGCTTCCAATGAAATTATACGGATAAACTAAAAGTTTAATTCCATATTTCTTTGACTCGGCAGCAAGCGCCCTGATTGTTTTGATGTCTTTCTTATAAGTTTGAATGCAATTAAAACCTGCTTGTTTGACAGAGGCAATATCTTCAGGATTATCAACGCCGTATATACCAATAGGAAATTCCGAATAACAAAGCACGTGAAAAAGTATTAAAAAAATATTTATAAAGAGCGCTTTACGAAACATGCTTGTCCTTAATAAACATTCTTTTTGCAGTCTTAAATAAAATTTCTAAATCCAACGCAAATGAATAATTTTTTATATACCACAGATCATAAGCAAATCTTCTTACGGCATCTTTAAGATATTCTTCTTTTATATCATCACTGCAAAAAGATGCTTCTTTTAAAACACAATACATAGGCGCCTTAAAATTAAGCTGAGCCCATCCTGTTAATCCGGGTTTTATTATCATTCTTAAAGCATGGTTCGGGATGTATGAATTTAAATAATTATATTCTTCAGTCCAAAGAGGTCTTGGTCCTACAATTGAAATATCACCCTTTAAAATATTGAAAATTTGAGGGATTTCATCAAGTCTGAATCTTCTAAGAATTTTACCGAGTTTTGTCTGTTTCTCAGTACCAGGTATTATTGTGCGAAACTTATATATGTATATGTCTTCTTCAGCTATGCCAACCCTTTTCTGAAAGAAAAACGGCTCCTGCCTGTCTGCTAATTTTATTAATATGTATATTATTATACCGGCAGGAAGACAAAAAGGAATTAAAAACAAGCATATTATTACATCTAGCAATCTTTTTATAACAGGATAAAACATATGTTTTTCTCTTGCGCTTACCCCCAAAAGAAGCCACATATCATCCTTAAGACCTTCTTTAGGAACCCTAAAAAAAAGTTCCTCAAAAAAGTCAAAATCTATTTTTAACAAAACACCTTTATTAATAAATTTTTCGGCAATGATTTCGAGTATTTTTTTGTCTTCGCTTAAAATTTTATTTTGCAAAAGTATAAAATCAATATCCTTTACATCTATATCCTCATGAAAATCCTGAATGTTTTTAAAATCATATAATAAGTTGTATCCAGGCAAAGATAATATTTCTTCTTTTATTTTATCCAAAGTTTTGCTTGTACCGAAAGAAATTATATTTGTTTTTGTCAAATTTAAAATAGTATATAATTTTCTTGATACATAAATATAAATAAAATATATAATAAATACGTATATCAAATTTGTTTTAGGAGTGACTATATTAAAGATATTAACTCCGAAATATATTGCTGTTACAGAAAAAAGGAATGTTATGACAAAAGCTACGGCAAGATTTACATAATCCTTTTGTTTTTTATATTGAGTTTTTAAATCATAAAAAGAAAAAATAAAAAGAACCATAGTTATAATAACAAAAACCGGAAGCATAACTTTGCAGTTATTCAAAAAAAATGTAAAGTTCATGCCGCTGTAACGAGCCTTCAAAACAAATAACACAGTAAGCAGAAATATAACAAAATCTAAAAACAAAACAAAAATTCTCATAAAACATCCGTTATTTTCATAAAATAAATAATACGACAGTTTATTATAGCTTTTTTTTTAAAGTAAATGCTATAATTAGTCTATAAATTTATGAATAACATATTTTATGACTTTTCAGTTTTAATGTCTGTTTATGGAAAAGATAATCCTCTGTTAATACAGGAAGCCGTTGAAAGCATTTTAAAACAAACGGTTCAGCCTTCCGAGTTATTGGTTGCGGTTGACGGGCCGGTTTCTAAAGAAATAACGAGCCTTTTGGAAAAATACAAAAAAGACATTAATAACTTTAAAATTATATATTTTGAAAAAAACCAAGGGCGCGGAGTTGTTTTGCAAAAAGT
>JBAYZJ010000057.1:0-8926 GCA_041672565.1 Endomicrobiaceae bacterium | reverse complement strand
GGTCCTTTTATTACCCCGGGTGCAAGAGCAGCGGGTTATGGTACTGCTTTTGTATCAATAGCCGATGATTTAACAGCAATTTACTGGAACCCTGCAGGACTTGCATACCAAAAAGAAAAACAAGTTATGGCGACAATTGTTTATCTTGACAATAATGCAACTTCTGATGATAATAGTGGTCAAAAATATGAAACAACAGCCATGGTTCCATTTATGGCTTTTTCTACACCATTTAATGAAACTACAACAATAGCAGTCGGAGCTTATGCTTCAGGCGGAGGCGGAGGTAATTTAGCAGGACTGCCTGCCGGTCAGAAAATTAAAGGTGAACAAAGTTTTATGATTTATAATATGTCTGTTGCAAAAGAAATAAATAATAAAATTTCTGTAGGCGTTGGTGTTGAATGTATAGAAATGAAAGACAAACTTGTAATGAAAGTTCCTTATACTTCTTTAGGATATTCTATACCTGGTATAACTGATATAGATTATAATAGAAGCGCATGTGGCTTTCAGGGCAATATTGGCGTAATTTATAAACCTGTTGATAAATTAAGCACAGGCTTTCTTTTAAGAAGCGGGACTTATATAGGATTGCCGAAAGAACAAAACTCTTCAAATCCTTCATTTGTCAACGGATATACTTATCCTATGACAATGGAACTTGGAGCTTCTTACAGAGTTCTTGATCCTTTGAACGTTGCTTTTGCAGTTTCATATAACAAATATTCATGGGCATCTGTAAATTATACGGATACTGTTCAATTTAGAGTCGGTACGGAATATACGGCTACTGATAAATTATCATTATATTTAGGTTTCTTTAATGATCCGAACATTTATAAAAATTCATCTTCATACGGTATAACAAACATAGACATGTATAATATGCAGTATTTTACCGTAGGCGCAGGATATGATATTTCGAAAGCGGTAAACGTTTGTTTAAATTATGTGCATTCATTCACGCAAGATGTGGTCAGTAACGGCGTAACTTATGAATATCCTTTGGATATTTTCAGATTTGATTTTAATTATAAATTCTAAAAGATTGAAAAAGAGTTTAAGAATATAGATTCTGATAACAATATATTATTTGAGAACCGAGTTTAAAAAAGTTTTGGAGATAAAAATGATTTCTTTAGTTCGTCCGGTGTTTGGTAAGAAAGAAAAACAGTTGATAAATGAAGTAATTGATTCAGGCATTATTGCAAGCGGTAAGTATGTCGAGCAATTTGAACAAAAATTTGCCGAAATTTCAGGAGCGAAATTCGGCATTGCATGTTCAAACGGAACAGCGGCATTGCATACGGCTCTTCTTGCCTGCGGAATAAAAGCCGGAGATAAAGTAATTACAACTCCTTTTACTTTTATAGCTACTTCAAATTCTATTTTGTATTGCGGTGCAAAACCTGTTTTTGCTGATATTGACCCTAAAACATATAATATCGATCCAGTAAGCGTTGAGAGAATATTAAAGAAACAAAAAATTAAAGCTGTTATCTGCGTTCACCTGTACGGTCTTCCGTGCGATATGGATGCATTGTTAAAATTAAAAAAGAAATATAAATTCGCTTTGATTGAAGATTCTTGTCAGGCGCATTTGGCAGAATACAAAAACAGAACGGTAGGCGCAATTGCCGATGCGGGAGCTTTTTCATTTTATGCGACAAAAAATATGACTACCGGTGAAGGCGGCGTAGTACTTACAAATAACAGTAAAATAAACCAATTATCAAAACAGATAATCAATCACGGGAGATCAGGGCATTCTACACATACTTTACTTGGATATAATTTCAGGCTTACAAATATTTGTGCAGCTATGGGTATCGCACAGGCTGAACAGATTGAACGGTGGACTAAGAAAAGAATATCAAATGCCGAGAAATTGTCTGAAGGATTGAAAGATATAAAATTTTTAGAAGTGCCTTTTGTTCCTAAAGGGTATAAACATGTTTTTCATCAATACACTCTAAGGATAAAGCAAGGACTAAGAGATAAATTTGCTCAGTATTTACAGAAAAACGGGGTAGGCTGCGGAGTTTATTATCCGGAAGTAATTTATAAACAGCCTTTTTATAAACAGCTCGGTTATAAAAAAGGCATATGTCCCGTCGCTGAGCAGGCGATAAAAGAAGTGTTATCTATTCCTGTACATCCTTCATTGAAAAGTGAAGATATAGAATATATTATAAAAGCAGTAAAAGGTTTCAAAAAATGACAAAAATAAAAACAGCGGTAATCGGTGTAGGTTCTTTAGGACAGCATCATGCAAGAATATTATCACAGCATGAAAATTCTGATTTTTTGGGCGTAGTTGATACTGATACAAAAAGAGGAGAAAAGATTGCGAAAGCATGTTCTTCCGTAAATTTTACAAGCGTTCAGGATATTATCGGAAAAGTTCAAGCGGTTGTGGTTTCTGTTCCTACGCCTTATCATTATGAGATTGCAAAACAGTTGTTGGAAGCAGATATTCATTGTTTGGTTGAGAAGCCGTTTACGTCAACTGTCGAACAGGCGCAGGATTTAATTTCGACAGCAAGAAGCAGAGATTTGGTTTTGCAAGTAGGGCATGTTGAAAGATTTAATCCTGCTGTTATAGGAGCGTATCCTTATATTAAAGAACCTAAATTTATTGAAGTTAACAGATTGGGCCCTTATGACCCGAGAACAAATCATATAGGAGTTGTATTGGATTTAATGATACATGATCTTGACATATTACTTACTCTTGTAAAAAGCAAGGTCGTTCATTTTGAGGCTCACGGTGCAAAGATTCTTTCAAACAATGAAGATATAGCAAAAGTCAGAATTAAATTTGCCAACGGATGCGTTGCCGATGTTTCGGCAAGCAGAGTTTCAATGGATAAATACAGAAGAATAAGAATATTTCAGAAAGACAGTTATGTATCAGTAGATTATGCCGGGAAAAGTTTAAAGATTTACAGTAAAAAACCTGATATTGATACCGTAAAAAGTTTATTGGATATAGCAGTTATAAAGCCTAAACTTCCTTCAAAAGAACCTTTATTTTACGAGCTGGACCATTTTTTAACGTGCGTAGGAGAAGGGAAAAAACCTATAGTTTCAGGAGAACACGGAAGAGATGCTCTTGAATTGGCTCATGACATATTGAAAAATATGCAATATTAGAATAAGTTAAAAAGTTTTTGTTATCGGAAAATAAATTCTTTTTTAAATAAAAAAATGACGGTATATTTATATGGCTTTCATTGTTTTTACGTTATACGGCATTATTTTAATATTCTTACAGATTTTTCTTTTAAGAGAATTAATTCCGATTTTCCATGGTAATGAGTTTGTTATAGGAATTATAATTTTTCACTGGCTTTTTGGCGTTGGAATTTTAAATTACGTATACACTTATATAAAAAAATCGAAAAATATAACGCTTACAATTATAAAAGCTTTAATTGTTTTAATAGTTTGCATAATCTTTTCTTTCCTTTTTATAAGAAGCATAAATCTTATTACGGTTACAGATATAACTCAGGGAATTTCTTTAAAAACTGCTTTTTTGTATTCATTTATTGCAGTTTTTCCTATAAGTTTTACTTCTAATTTAATTTTGAATTATTTTAAAATATATATATCTTCGATAGTGTATAAGAAAAAAATCAAAAGATATATCTATGAGGCATTCGGATTTGTAATAGGCGGCGTATTATTTTCTTGCTGTATGAGTTCTTTGTCTTCGAGTATTGTAATCTCTGTAATAATATGTCTTATATCGGTTAACTTTATATTTTTATTCCGTTCAGTAAAAATGAAATTACTATCGATATTAATGATATTAAGTATAGCTGTTTTATCTGTAAAATTTGATCAATATATTGAAAAAACAAGCATATTGAATAATTACGGCGGGAATAATATTATAGATATTTCTTATTTTAAAAATCGGCAGAATATTTTAACGGAAAAAAACGGAGAATTTTATTTTTATACAAACGGGACAAATAAATTTTCTCTGCCCGGTCAGAATATTTTTGAAGAAGAAGATTTTGCCCACTTGCCGATATTGCATCATCAAAATCCGAAAAACATATTGCTTATAGGCGGCGTTAAGTATCTTTCTTCAATAGTAAAATATAATTTTGATGAGATTGATTATATTGAAAACAATAAACAAACGGTAGATATTATAAGCAGAAATATTCCTAAATTGGAAAATGTTTTTAAAGACGAAAGACTGAAAATATATTACAATAATGCAAGAAATTTTCTGTTAAACAGCCATGTTAAATATGATGTAATTCTTATAGGTCTGGATCTGCCTATCAATACTGAAATTAATAAATTTTATACTAAAGATTTTTTTAAAATTGCCGTTAACAAAATTACAAATGACGGTTTCCTGTCTTTAAAATTGCCGGGATCAATGGTATATTCGCCGTCTTTGATGGCCGAATTAAATTCATCGGTATACAACAGTTTAAAAAGTGTTTTTAAATATGTTCAGATTATTCCCGGAAAAGAGAATATTTTTATCGCTTCAAAATCTCATATGCCTTTCAGAATGGATATTAAAAGAAGATTAAAAAACATTCAGGATGAAACTTTTGTTTTATCAAAATATTATGTCGATGAAAGAATGGATACTCAAAAAACTCAATGGATGAATTCGGAAATAAGAAAAGAAAAAAAATTGAATTTACTAAATACTGATGAAAATCAGGAAGCTGTGATTTTCTCGATCATGTATTGGCAATCATCTTTTTCTCCGTATTTAATGAAATTTTTCAGAATAGTTATAAAATATTCGTATCTTCTTGTATTTATATCGGTAATATTGTTCTTTTTTATAAGATTTAAATATACGGTTACGGCATTTGTGTCAGGCGCCAGCGCTATGTGGCTTCAGATGATATGTTTTTGGGGGTTTCAGATTTATGTCGGACAAATATATCAATGGTTTGGTTTGCTGACGTCTATTTTTATGGCGGGTTTGGCCGCCGGAGCTCTTTATTCAAAATACAGTCATAAAGAGGTTGCTCTTAATAAAACTTTTTTCAGCAGCGAAATATTGTATCTGCTTTGGATAATAGCATATATAATTATCGTCAGGTATCAAGCATTAAATGTTTGCAGTTTGTTTATTTTATCTTTGGGAACAGGATTCATTACAGGTCTTGAATTTGCCCAGCTTATTAAAATCTTTGCCATTATGAAAGAAGGAGACAGCAATACTAAAATTTTTTCTTCGGATGCTTTCGGAGGCTGTTTCGCAAGTCTTGCAGGCGGAGCTTTTATTATTCCCGTATGGGGTATAGAAAAATCACTTTTATTTATTTTATTTTTAAAATTTCTAATTTTTACATGGTGGCATTATCATAAAAAACACGGTTTATAAAATAACGAATATTAAACAAATATTTATTGCTGTATTTTTGCTTCTGTTTCTTATAACTCCGGCATATTCGGATATATCCGTCGAATATTTCGGCGGTGCAGGCAGAGTATCCGGTTCATGCGCTTTACTGCGTATTGATAACGTTTCCGTAATAGTTGACTGCGGAACTTTTTATCAGGAAGATGAACTGCCTGTTGATAATAATCTGCTGGATGATAAGCTTATTAAAGCAAAAGCTTTGGTTTTAACGCATTCTCATATTGATCACAGCGGCAGAATTCCGTATTTGATAAGCAAAGGATTTAACGGAGTAATTTATTGTACGCCGGCAACAAAAAAAATAATTCTTGAATTATATGACGACGGTTGGAATTTTGATGATGTAATGCAGCGGTATTTTTGGTCAGCTTCAAAATTTTCGAATATTCGAAATATTCAAAAAGGGGCTGTAACTCTGCATTGGTACGAGCAGTGTAAAAGAACAATAAAAAATATCAGTTACGCCGATAAAAAAACTTCCATTTCTTTTTTGAAGAATAAATATAAAAGCAATTTTAAATTATGCAAGAAATGTTTAAAAAGGTATTTGAATGAAATAAGCAGCCGGTTCAAAGAAGTTAGGTACGGGGAAAATATTAAAATATCAGAAAATATAAATTTTGTATTATTTGACGCGGGACATATAGCAGGCTCATCAAGTATTTTTTTCAATGTTGATAGCAACGGGAAAAAACGCCGTATTGCTTTTTCAGGCGATCTCGGCAGCGGATATTCAAAAATACTTAAAAGTAAAGAGATTATTCCGAAAGCGGATGATGTATTTGTAGAAAGTACTTACGGAGGATCTGTCGGCAATGTAACTTTTAAGGATTATGACAGATTTCAGAAAGAAGTAGCAAAAGCAGTCAAAAATAAAAATATAGTTTGGATTCCTGCTCTGGCTTTACACAGAACACAAAAAATTTTGTATGAAATAAAGCAGGCCCAGGATCAAGGAATAATTCCTTTAGATGTAAAAATTTTTAGTTTGTCGCCGTCGGCGAACGGTATAACCGATTTATATGAACATGAAATAAGTTATCCGTCCGCACAGAGATGGTTTTCGGATGAGGTTTATGAGAAAAAAACTTTGCTGCCTAGAAATTATACAACTAAAAAACCTAAACAATTTCCGAAGCCTTCAATTGTAATTTCTTCAAGCGGAATGATGGATCAAGGAACTTCATTATATCTTATAAACAAACTGCTTCCTTTTAAAGACACAAGCGTTTTTCTTGTCAGTTATGCAAGTCCCCATACTCCGGCCGGATATTTAAAAAAAGGAGCAAAATACGTTAAAACAAAATACGGTACAACAAAAGTAATGGCCGGCGTACAAAGTTTTTCTATATTTTCTGACCATCCTGGAATAAAAGAAAGAATAAGATGGCTTTCAAAACAAGATAATAATACAAATGTATATTTAGTTCATGGCGACAGAAAAAATTTAAAAGAAGCTAAAACTTTTTTGGAAAAAGCAGGTTTTAATCGTGTTAAAATTGCTTTAAACGGTGAAAATATTATTAATTAAGTTATGTGAGTTTGACAGGTTTCTGTTATTTTTATATACTCTAAAACCTTAAATCGATAATGATGGTGTGGTGCCCGAGTGGTTAAGGGGACAGTCTGCAAAACTGCCTTTCGTCGGTTCGATTCCGACCCACACCTTGTTTATGCCCGGTTAGCCCAGTTGGTTAGAGCGCTTCCTTGACGTGGAAGAGGTCAGAGGTTCGACTCCTCTATCGGGCATTTTTTTACTAAATCATTATTTTCTTTCCTGTATAAATCAAAGATAGAAAATTCAACGAAAATATTTTTTCAAACTAAACTATTGACAAAATAAGCAACTTGTTATATAATTAGCACCTGTTAGGTGAGAGTGCTAACGAAAAAATAAAAAAGGCATATAATACAGGCCTAAAAATAGGAGGATATTGCAAATGAAAATCAGACCATTAGGTGACAGAATTTTAGTTAAAGCGGAAGAGCCTAAAGAAAAAAAGGTAGGCGGAATCATTATTCCTGATACTGTGAAAGAAAAGCCTCAGGAAGGATCGGTTGTTGCTGTAGGTAAAGGAAAAATCGGAAAAGACGGCAAGATTTTAGAAATGGATGTGAAAGTAGGAGACAAAGTTTTGTACGGGAAATATGCAGGAACTGAAGTTAAGATAGATAACAATGATTATTTAATAATGTCTCAGGACGATGTTTTAGGTATTCTTGAATAATTTAAAAAAATAAAATAACGGAGGAAATGCAGTATGGCAAAACAATTAATTTACACAGATGAAGCTAGAAAAGCTATGAAAGCAGGCGTTGATAAACTTGCTAATGCGGTTAAAGTTACGTTAGGCCCTAAAGGCAGATATGTAGTTTTGGATAAGAAATTCGGTTCGCCTACAGTTACAAATGACGGCGTTACGATTGCAAAAGAAATAGAACTTGAAGATCCCTTTGAAAATATGGGCGCGCAGCTTGTTAAAGAGGTTGCTTCTAAGACAAATGATGTTGCAGGCGACGGTACAACAACGGCGACCGTTTTGGCGCAGTCAATGATAACCGAAGGTTTAAGAAATATAACTGCAGGCGCAAATGCAAATCATATAAAAGCAGGTATTGATAAAGCTGTTGGCGCAATTATTGAAGAGATTAAGAAAACATCTAAAAAAGTAAATAATAAAGAAGAAATTGCTCAAATTGCTTCAATTTCGGCAAATGATAAAGAAATCGGGAATTTGATTGCGGATGCAATGGAAAAAGTAGGGAAAGACGGAGTAATAACCGTTGAAGAAGGAAAATCAGCCGATACGACATTGGATGTTGTCGAAGGTATGCAGTTTGACAGAGGATATACTTCGCCTTATTTTGTTACAGACGCGGAAAGAATGGAATCTATATTGGAAGATCCTTACATAATTATTACGGATAAAAAAATATCTTCAATGCAGGAAATTCTTCCTTTGCTTGAAAAAGTTGTTCAGACCGGCAAAGGATTCCTTATCATCGCAGAAGATATAGACGGCGAAGCTCTCGCAACTCTGGTAGTTAACAAAATAAGAGGAACATTAAAAGTTATAGCCGTTAAAGCTCCTGGCTTTGGCGACAGAAGAAAAGAAATGCTTCAGGATATTGCAATTCTTACAGGCGGAACGGTTATTTCCGAAGAAACCGGACTTAAGCTTGATGCTGCAACGATAGATATGCTCGGGCAGGCAAAGAGAGTTGTTGTAGATAAAGAAAATACTACAATAGTCTCAGGTGCAGGCAGCAAAGAAGAAATCGGACAGAGAATAAACCAGATCAGGAAACAAATTGAAGAAACAAAATCTGATTACGATAAAGAAAAATTACAGGAAAGACTTGCTAAATTAACAGGTGGAGTAGCAGTTATAAACGTTGGAGCAGCTACTGAAACTGAAATGAAAGAAAAGAAATTAAGAATCGAAGATGCTTTAAATGCTACAAGAGCAGCAGTAGAAGAAGGTTTAGTACCAGGTGGTGGAGTTG
>JBAYZJ010000056.1:0-9170 GCA_041672565.1 Endomicrobiaceae bacterium | reverse complement strand
TAATGCCTTCCTAGAGATTTCCATTCCTGCGTTTCCGTAAGTTTTTCTACTTCTGACATTTCCAAACTCCTGTTGTTATGTTATATTGTAAATTTATAACCTGCTTTAAAACTTATGTTTTTATAAGTAAGATTTTCTCCGTTATCTTTAGCTTCATATCTTGATGCACATATTTCCAAAACATATTTTTCAACAAGTTCAAAACCAAGCGAAGCCGCGGCATAAAGACCTGAAGAAGAGTCAACCGAATCATCTATCATAAAAGCGGCATTATATCCCCCGTCTACTTTCAAATAAGGTTTATAATTAGGAAAATTCCCGAAAGGATAAAACAAAACGCTTATATAAACAGGAATAAAATTGAAATTTTTATTTGCATAATATCCGCTGATTTTATTAGAAACAGCTCTTTGAAGCAAATATTCAAAACCGGCTCCCAAAGATAAATAATCATTGATTGCATATATACCTTCAACTCCGACGCTTCCTGACCATTGAACTTCATAATCGCTTCTGAACGTACCAGGCAAATCAACTGAAACTTTTGGAATTATATCATAAGCATATAACGGAATTGAAAATATAAGAACTAAGCTTAATATCAAAATTTTTTTCATTTTTAAAACTCCTTTTATAATTAAAGTTTTTTTATTTTATCAAAATTTTCAACATTACTCTACTTAAAAATTAAATTTTTTCTTTAATAAAAGCTTTTACGGTATAATATGTAATTGTAAAAGCGTTTGTAGCTCCGTAAAGTTTGACTTCATAATTATTAGTTTCAACGCTCGGTATAACTTCATAAAACGTAAAATATTTGTATTTATTCAAATCAATGCCCAAAGTATTATCATAATTTGTTTTTGCAAAATAATGATATTTTTTCTGTACAGTGAAATAGAGAGTCTCTGCTTTTTTAATCTGTTCTATTATTTGTTCGCCCTCTAAGTTTATCTTAGGTCTCATTGTAAAAGCAATAATAATAGATGAAGCAACTCCTATTATTAAAACTATTATTACGGCTTTAAAAAATTTTACAACGGCAGATTCTTCTCTCAATTTTATTTTTTTTAAATTATTTGTATTAATATTATTCTTTATATTGGAATTATATTGGGATAAAGTATCTTTTATATTATCTTCTATCGTTTTATCTTTTTTAACGCTTACAGAAGGTTCTTCTGTCTGATTGGTTTCTTTTTTCCTTCCGTATTTCTGAAAAACATTATTATTTTCTTCCGAAGTTTTAGTATCATCAGAAGAGGAATCATGTTTGACAGTTGATGTTTTTTTTCTGCCGTATTTTGCTTCAAGATTTTCTTTTTCCGACATAATATTCTCCCAATTTAATATTATTCTTTTATTCTTTCTATATTCGCGCCTAATTTACTGAATTTTTTTTCCAATGTTTCATACCCTCTGTCTAAATGATAAATCCTGGAAATTTCCGTTTTACCGTTTGCGCATAATCCAGCCAACACAAGAGCTGCTCCCGCCCTTAAATCGGAAACCATCACAGGTGCTCCCGATAGATTCTTTACTCCTGAAATGTATACGCTTTTCCCGTCAATTTTTATATCAGCGCCAAGTCTCTGAAGCTCGCATACATGCAGGAATCTGTTTTCAAAAACAGTTTCTTCAATAATAGAATTTCCCTCAACCAAACACATTAAAGCCATCCATTGTGCTTGAACATCAGTCGGAAATCCCGGATAAATTTCTGTTTTTATATTAATAGGTTTTAAAGGTTTTACCCATCTTATTTTTATTTCGCTGCCATATGTTTTTATTTCCAATCCTGCCTCACGTAATTTATCTATAACAGTTTTTAAATGTTCAGGCTGAACTCCTGTAAGAGTAACATTACCTTTTGTAACCGCAGTTGCAATCATATATGTGGCGGTCTCAATTCTGTCAGCTATAACATTATGAGTATAACCTGAAAGCTCTGTTACCCCGTCAATTGTAATTATGGCAGTGCCGGCGCCTGTAATTTTTGCCCCCATCTTATTTAAAACATCGGCGAGGTCATGTATTTCAGGCTCTTTGGCGGCATTAATAATTCTTGTTGTCCCTTTTGCCAAAACGCTTGCCAATAAAACATTTTCAGTCGCTCCGACGCTTGCAAATCTAAATTCTATATCAGTTCCTTCTAATCCTTTTTCGGCAAATATTTTTATGTATCCTTCTTTTAATTCAATTGTTGCTCCCATTTTTTTAAAAGCTTCTAAATGGATATCTATAGGTCTGGCTCCTATAGCGCATCCTCCGGGTAAAGAAACGTCAACTTTACCTAGCCTTGCCAATAACGGACCCATAACCAAAACGCTTGCTCTCATTTTCCTTACTAAATCATAAGGAGCGATGTGATTTAGTTTATATGATCTTTCAGTATATACAACATCTTCTTTTTTAATTGTTTTTTTACCGATAAAGTTCAAGAAATCTATAGTTGTTTTTATATCTGCGAGATCAGGAACGTTTGATATCTTACATTCATCATCAGTAAGAAGAGTTGCAAAAAGTATAGGCAGTGCCGAATTTTTAGAGCCTGACATTTTAATACTGCCGTTTAATCTCTCTCCGCCGCAAACAACTATTTTATCCATTTTTAAGTACCAAAATCCTGTCTAAATTAGCATAATCCTTAATTATTTTTATTTTTTTAAATTTTTGCATTTCAAATAATTCTACTATTTTTTTAGAGATATTGGAATTTAATTCCAAAATTATTTTTCCGTTATCATTTAAATATTTTTTCCCTTTTTCGGCTATTTCACGATAAAATGAAATTCCGTCTTCTTCAGCTATCAACGCTTTTTCAGGTTCAAAAAATAATTCTTTTTCAAGAGTTTTAAATTCATCTCTTGTTATATAAGGCGGATTTGAAATAATTATATCAAATTTTTTATCTTTGATAGAATTAAACATATTGCTTATTAAAAATTCTATCTTAGAATTAACATTATTTAATTTTGCATTGTAAAGAGCAACATTAAGAGCTTCTTTACTTATATCCGATGCCGTAACAGAAATGTTCTTATTCTCATAAGCTACGGAGACAGCTATACAGCCTGAACCTGTACATATATCAAGAATATCTCTATAATTATTATGTTTTATCTGTCGATTTGCTTCTTCAACCAACAGTTCAGTTTCCTGACGAGGAATTAATACATCCGTAGTGATTTTAAAATTCAATCCCATAAATTCTGATTCGCCTAATATATAAGCGACAGGTTCTCTTTTTATTCTTCTTTTTAGATAACTTTTGTATAATCTTAATTGTTTTTCAGTTATAGGACTGCTTCTTATTGTGAAAAGAGAGCTTCGTTTGATATTCAGGATAGAACTGAGCAAAATTTCAGTATCAAGTTTTGCTTCACTGATATTATGAAGTGATAAGAATTTTTCTGAAGTTTTTAAAAGAGTAAATATATTGGATGCGTCAAGCATCAGATATTTGCCTTTGCTAAATTTTCTTCATTTTCGCAAAATATAAGTTTTTCGATAAGTTCTTTTAAGTCACCGTCCATAACTTCAGTTATATTGTATACGCTAAAACCTATTCTGTGGTCGGTAATCCTGTTTTGAGGAAAATTATAAGTTCTTATTTTTTCCGATCTGTCTCCGGTACCAACCTGTTGTTTTCTTTCATTGGACATTTTTGCTTCATATTCAAGAACTTTTTGTTCATAAAGTTTTGCTCTCAAAACTTTCATTGCTTTTGCTCTGTTTTTTATCTGGCTTCTCTCATCCTGACAGGAAACTACAAGTCCTGTAGGCAAATATGTAATTCTTATTGCGGAATCAGTTTTGTTTACATGTTGTCCGCCGGCACCGCTTGCCCTGTAAGTATCAATTCTTAAATCTTCGGGTCTTATTTCTACGTCAACTTCTTCCGCTTCCGGCAATACGGCAACAGTAATTGCAGAGGTATGTACTCTTCCCGAAGCTTCAGTCTCAGGAACTCTCTGAACTCTGTGAATTCCTCTTTCAAATTTAAAATATTTCCAAACCTTTGAGCCTTCTACTGAAAAAACAACTTCTTTATATCCGCCTAATCCTGTCGGATTACTGTCTATAATCTCATAACGCCAACCGTTTCTCTCAGCAAATCTTGTATAAGCCCTGAACAAATCTCCGGCAAATAAAGCAGCCTCATCACCGCCTGTGCCGGCTCTTATTTCAACGATAATATTCTTATTTTCATGAGGATCAGGAGGAATGAGCATTAATTTAATTTCTTTTTCAAAAAGTTCTTTTTTAGCAACAGATTCATCATATTCTAAAAAAGCCATTTCTCTCATTTCTTTATCATCAGAATTTTTTAAATCTTCAAGATCTTTAATATCTTGTAATAATTTCAAATATTCTTTTGATTTTTCAACTATCGGCATGAGATAGGAATGTTCTTTTGACAATTTTCTGTATTCGTCTTGATTTGAGACTATAGTGCTGTCGCCTAATTTCTGCTCAATATCAAAGAATTTATTTTTAATTTCTTCAAGTTTTGCTTTTAACATATTTTTATCCGTAAAAAAAATATGACGGGAAATCTTTTCAATTTTAAAAGATTAACCCGTCATAATATGTTTTATTTATTTTTCTTTTTTAGCATCTTTTTTTGCAGGAACTTCTTTTTTTATTTTTTTAGGAGTAGATGTCAAAAGTTTTGAAGCAGCTTTTCTCGGAGAAGGAACCTTTTTTATTTTTTTCTTCTTAACGACGGTTTTCCCTTCGGTTGCGACAAATCTCTTTTGGAATTTTTCAACTCTTCCGGCAGTATCTATAAGCTTTTGCTTACCGGTAAAAAAAGGATGGCAATTTGAACATATTTCAAGTTTAATTGCCGGCTTTGTTGAACGCGTTTTAAACGTATAACCGCAAGCGCAAGTTACGGTTGATTCTACATATTTTGGATGAATACCTTCTTTCATTTCTTATATACTCCTCTTTAAATTAATATTTAAGTATTATGCCTTTTTATTATCGCTTAGTCAAGTATTTGTAATTTGATTTAACCATCCTAATTCAATATAATTAATAAGATATAGTATGATGGAGGTTATTTATGAATATCGCATGTTTTTTACGCAATCAAAGATATTATGCAATTATTATGTTGTTGGAATTTGCATTTTTATCTTTTGTTTACTGGCATTTTTTTAATTTAAATATAAACTCCGCATCGGCATATACAGTATCGGTTTTTCTTTACATAACCTGTTTTGTATTCTGGATGCAAAAATATAAACAAAACGAACATGTGTCTTTGGATTTCAGCGAACATTTAATAATAAATAATACTATTGCCATATTTACTTTGATTGCCATAAATAATCTTATAAATTCAGGACTGAACGGAACAACAATATGTTTTGTATCAATTATTCTGATATTTGCGGCATACTATGTGTACAGAATAAAGACGCAAAAAACATTAAAAAACACAGGTATAGATTCTACATTTAAACTCATTGCCGCTGTAAGCATATTGATGTTATGCCTTGATTTTATATTTTATTTGTATGAAAAATTAACCTTACAGCTTATATTATATCTACCGATATTTTTCATACTTATTTGCTGTATAGTAATAGTCTTCAGCAAAGAAATATCTTTCAAGTCTATTATTTCGCTGCTTTTGTTTTCAAATATCTTTTCTGTCGCAAGTTTTTTGCTTGTTTTAAATTATCAAACAGGAAATTGTTTTTCTTTTTTATTGATTATTCATTTTATATTATTTTCTTCATCGGCCTGCTTCTTCAAGTTAAACAACAGCGATTCAACTAACCGTTCATTGTATTATAAAGCTGAATTACTTGCTCTTTTATTTTTTAACGCAGCTCTTATTTTTATTTCTATGAATAATATTTTATCTTTTGAAATACCAATTCAATTTTCAACTTACATTTATGTTTCTACAATATTTTTTACAGTTTATCTTGTTTATTATAACTATAAAATTCTTGAAAACACCAAAAAACATAATTAAAGAGGAACATGTCTAAAAAAAACCAAATAATTAAAGTTAAAGCGGAAAAAATTGTTTTTCCGGGGAACGTCTTATGCAGATGCGATGACGGCATAGCATTATTCTGCGAAAATCTTTTACCGGACGAAGAAGCCGAAGTTCTGGTAATAAAAGATAAAAAAACATTCAGAGAAGGCAGACTTCAAAAAATTCTTCTTAAATCCCCTTCGAGACTTGATCCGAAATGTTCGGCATTCGGAAAATGCGGAGGCTGCTCATTCCAGCATAGCGGCTATAAAAATCAGATAGAATATAAAACTGCTTATTTGAAAGAATTATTAAATTTCATTAACATTGAAATTCCTGATACCGAAAAAAGCCCATCCGAATGGAATTACAGAAACAAAATGGAATTCAGTTTCTTCAATGATAATGATATCCTAAACCTTGGATTGCATTGTAAAGGAAGTTTTTACAAATATTCTTCCGTGCCGCCTTGTTATATCGCGCATGAAGATATTTTAAAAGCAGCCGAGACGGTTAAAGATTTTGCTTTGAAAAGCAATTTAAAAGCTTATCACAACAAATCGCATGAAGGCTTTTACAGACATCTTGTGCTGAGAAAAGGCGTAAATACAGGAGATTTGCTTATAAATATAGTTACAAATAAAGATGAAAATATCGGAATTAATTTTTGGGATGAACTTATAAAGAATCTCTCATCTTTTTCTTCAAGTATTTACTGGACTGTAAATTCCAGACTTTCTGATGCCGTTAATTCAGACTCTACGGTTTTGTTATACGGCAAAGAAGATATTACCGAAGATTTAACTGTCGGAAATAAAACTTTTCATTTTTCAATAGCGCCGTTCTCTTTTTTTCAGACAAACACAAAAGGAACTGAAGTCTTGTACAACAAAATACTTGAGTTTTTAAAACCGCAGAAAAAAGACACCTTACTTGACATGTACTGCGGAACCGGAACAATAGGAATTTGTATGGCTCCGCACGTAAAAAATGTCATTGCGGTAGAACAGTCGGAAGATTCCATAAAAAGCGCAAAAAACAACGCCCAACATAACGGCATATATAATGCTGAATTTTTTGCTTCAACTGCAGAGGATTGGGTAAAGCAAAATATTATAAATTTTTCATCAATTATCATAGATCCTCCGAGAATGGGCTTGACTCAGTCCGTTATAGATCATCTTTTATTTTTAAATCCCGAAAAAATAGTTTATGTTTCATGCAATCCTTCTACTCTTGCAAGAGATCTTAAAATTATTGAAGCATCAGGAAAATATTCAATTAAAAAAGTTTCTTCGGTAGATATGTTCCCGCAGACTTATCACGTAGAAACAATAGTATTATTAGAAGGAGTAAAAAATTGATTATCAACTTTGAAGATATTGAAAAAACAGTTCTTAAAAATTTTCGCGGCGGAGAAAAAGAAACATCCGTGCGGATGTTTAATGACAATATTAACCGTATAATGCAAGGGAAACTTGAACCCGGAGCATCAATAGGATTACATACGCATGATGAAAACAGTGAAATAATTTATATTCTAAAAGGCACAGGCAAAGTTTTCTATGACAAACAATATGAAATTATTAAAGAAGGTATCTGCCATTACTGTCCGAAAGGACATTCACACAGTTTAATTAATGACGGCAGCGACGATTTGATATTTTTTGCGATTGTTCCTAAACAATAAAAAACAGTTTATTAATTATTTTATTTTTTATAAAATATTAATTTAATTATAATTTTAAAAATAAAAAAAACAAGGAGAATGTTTTAAAATGGAAAGAGTATACAATTTTTCAGCAGGACCTGCAGTGCTACCGGAAGAAGTATTAAAAGAAGCGGCAGACGAAATATTAAATTATAAAGGTTCCGGAATGTCAGTAATGGAAATGAGCCACCGTTCCAAGACATATCAGGCTATTATTGATGAAGCTGAAAAAGATTTAAGAGATTTACTCAATATCCCTGCAAATTATAAAGTTTTATTCGCTCAAGGAGGAGCATCTCTCCAGTTTGCAAGCATTCCGATGAATATGATGAGAAACGGAGTTGCAGATTATATTATTACAGGACAATGGGCAAAAAAAGCATATCAGGAAGCCCAAAAATACGGGAAAGCAAATAAAATCGCTTCATCTGAAGATAAAATATTCTCATATATTCCTGACTGCAGTGATTTGCCTGTAAGCGACAACGCGGATTATGTATATATCTGCGAAAATAATACTATATACGGAACAAAATATAAAATGCTCCCTGACACAAAAGGTAAGCCGTTAGTAGCCGATGTTTCATCATGTTTCTTATCAGAACCGGCAGACATAACAAAATACGGCGTAATGTACGGCGGAGTACAGAAGAATGTCGGTCCTTCAGGCGTACAAATTTTAATTATAAGAGAAGATCTGATAGGAGACGCTCCTGCGTTGGCGTATACTCCTACAATGATGAACTGGAGAATACAGACAGATAACGGTTCTTTATATAATACTCCTCCTACTTACGGCATTTATATATGCGGCAAAGTTTTCAAATGGTTAAAAAAATTAGGCGGACTTTCCGCAATGAAAGAACTCAATGAAAAAAAAGCTGAAATTATATATACATATCTTGATCAAAGCAAACTCTTCAGAGGAACTGTAGAGAAAAAGGACCGTTCTTTAATGAATATACCTTTCGTTATAGGAAATGAAGAATTGGAAGCAAAGTTCATAAAAGAAGCAACTCTGGAAGGTCTTGTAAGCCTTAAAGGACACAGAACTGTAGGCGGAATGAGAGCGTCTATTTACAATGCAATGCCTGTTGAAGGCGTTCAAAAACTTGTTTCTTTTATGAAAGATTTTGAAAGCAAGAACTCTTTGTAAAAAATGATTATACGTCAAGAAACGAAAAAAGATTTTCAAGAAATATACAGTCTTGTGAAAATTGCTTTTGAAACGGCAAAAGTTTCAAACGGCAAAGAGCAGGATTATGTCAATGAATTAAAAGCAGGAAAAAATTATATACCTGAACTTGCATTAGTTGCAGAACAAGACGGCAGAATTATTGATCATATTATGCTTACGAAGTTCTATATAAAAACAGATAAAAACACTAAAGAAGAATCATTACTGCTTGCTCCGCTTTGCGTTAAACTTGAATATAGAAATGAAAAGATAGGCGG
>JBAYZJ010000055.1:0-9231 GCA_041672565.1 Endomicrobiaceae bacterium | reverse complement strand
AGATGTTATCTTGATTTTTCGGCGTTTTATTACGAATACAACCCTGAAGAAGCAGACGTAGTTGCGGGAATAGGTTTTTGGCTTAATTCCAAATGGAGACTTGATTATTTGATAAGGACGACATGTTCATTTAAAGATTTTTCTTTTTCAGGACATGATCAGGAATTTAAGTTATACAGAGATATGCATTGCTTTAATTTCGGGACGTCTTTCCGTGTGAGAGAAGGTTATTATGAACTTTATTTTAAATTTGAAATGAAAACAAATGTTCCTACTCTTGTAAAAAAAGACGGCACAAAAGAGATAGAAGAAGAATTTTATCCTTGGAGATAAGAGATAAACTCCTTATTAAAAATTATTTTCCCTCTTTTTTTTGTATAATGAAAAAATGAAAAAAAATATAGTAATTTTATCTACAATATGTTTTATTTTTACTTCTTTTCTTCTGTATGTGTTTATTGAATATGTTTATGTAAACAGAATCTCATTGGCTTTATCTTCCGCTCAAAAAACTTCAATATCTCTTGTTGACGCAATATCTCCTGAGATCAAAGCGTCTTTCTTAAAACCAGATGATATATCTTTGTTGTATTCAATAGAAAGAATGTCAAAAATAAAAAACATTACGGAAGTTTTTATAATAGACAAACAAATGAATGTTTTGATTCACAATGATTCGTCAAAATGGAATAAAAAATATAATGAAGATGTTTTTGTAAATGCGGTTTCTTCAAAAGATAAAATGCTTCAAAAATTAAATACTTCATCTTTTGTATATTCTCTGCCCATAAATGAAAACAGCTTTTTATGTACGATTTTTTCTTTGGATGAGATTTTAAATAATTTTAAAATCTGGAAAATGAAATTATATGTTTTGGCGTTTGTGTTATCATTTGCCGTTACTTTTTGCATATATTATTTGTTAAAATTTTTCTTTTTAAGACCTTTCCTAAAAGCAAAGAAATATTTATCTTTAAATGAAAGAAACAAAAAAACAATTTATTCTGATTTAATAAATATGGCGTTCCAGACATCTGAAATTGCAAATGAAAAATTAGATAACATAGAATCAAAAAGCGGTAAAATAAAAGAACTATTCAAGTATGCATTGGAGCGTTTGCAGTACTCAGGAAATGTTTTTGCGGTATTGGATGATTCGGCACGGATTCTATATTGTTTTGACCCTGATAAAAATATATTTGATAAGCAGGATATTAACTCTCATATAGTGAATGCTGTTTCTAAAGCGGGTATTATACAAACGATATCTAAAATTATTGCTGATCCTCATCTTACTGAAGAGCTTGATATTGAAAATTTAAAGGTGCAGCTTATTCCTGTAAAAAATGAATCCGGCGGTTTTATAGGAATACTTATAACTGCAAATATAAAATAACGTATTTATTATTAAAGATTATTAATTAAAGAAAAAGAGATTTTTTGTAAAAGGTCTGAGTAAGATTTACTTTCCGTTTTTCCGAATCCCCTTTCTTCAAAAGAATTTCCGTTAATTTGTGTTTTTTCATCATCAGCAGATAAAAACTCGGCTGTTACGTTTGCATTCGTAATATAAAGAGAGCTGTAAGAGCCTGAAGAATCTTTTATTGCGCTTTTTGTAGTTTCTACAATTGAAATATTTGCGTTTAAAATAAAGTCATTATCTTTCGTTACAACCATAAAACCGTTTTGTATAAGATTTGATTTAATAATATTCTCAAGCTCTGCGTTTGATTTATTTGACGAAATATTAATCATAATTCTTCGTTTATTTCCTAAAAAATTCAAATCTTTGCTTATTTCTTTAAATGAATAAGTTTTAATGAAATTTTCATCAAGGTTATAAGTCTTTTTTATGTCTAAATCAAGTTTATAATTTGATTTTTTAAGAAAAGCTACTTTTTTAAATTGATATTGAATTTCTCCGTTATCATTAGTTGATACGGTATCTATTGAAAAGTTATTTAAAGTATTTACCATAAATGAGAAATTTTTACATAATTCTTTAGTATTGGAAAAAAAAACGGTAAATTTTGCCTGTACTCCGCTTAGTTTATCCGATGAGGAATATGAATCGCGTATATCAATATATGATAACAGTTGATTTATAACGGATAATATTTCCGATTCAAGATTTCTGCTGACGCCGTAATTGTATATTATTTTTAGAGATTCAAATAATTCAGGTAAAGCTTCACGGCAGTTGTTTGTTTGAATAAGCTGTTTGGCTTTTGTATATCTGTTTGCTATATTTTGTTTAAATCCTTCATATTCTTTTGCAAGTCTGTCTTTTTCTTTTTGATAATCCTTTTTGTTGTATTGCATCAAAATATGAACATTGTATGAATGAACGCCGTTTTCTTCATATTCTTCAAAATAGATGTCTTTTATTGTTGCATTCAGTATTCTTACATCCCTTGATTTTGAAGAACTCTTATCTTCCAAAGAAACGCTGGTTTCTGTAATAAGTCTTGTAGTATTTACCGACATCGTTAAATCAAGGCTTTCTGCTATTTGTGCCAAAGCATCGGAAACTGCAAGTTTTTTTGCTTTTTCAAAAGTATCTTGAGTTGAAGAACCTGAAAAGTACATCTTGTTTTTATCCTCAGTGGTCATTCCTATCCAGGAAGGCATTTTTTTTGAAGATTTATTGACAAGCTTAGCTTGCAATACAGCAGTATTGCAAGCTAAGAGTACTATTAATAAAAAAGAAATAGTTTTAAATTTCATTATTATTGTTGTTGAACATCTGCAGGTGCTGTTACTGCAGGCGCTGCAACAGGAGCCGCTTCTTCTTTATTGTAAAATCTTTTTTCAGCCTCAACTAATAAGTCCTGTGCGCTTTTGTTTTGAGATACTTGAGCTGATGTATCTGAAAAAGCTCTTTTTACCAAATCTTGGTATGTTGCTTCAGGTATAGAAACTAAAGAGTATGTTCTGTAATAAACTTTGCTGTCTCCGCCTTTCTGTTCCTGAATTTTTTCAGAATATGTCGATTCTACAACAACGCCTGAGATATTAATCTTATTTACGTTAGACATAAATACGTCTTTTAAATAACCGCCCGTAGATTCTTCATACATTCCTGTTTCCAAAGATCTGCCGAATTCTACGCCTATTGTGTTTTTTACCTGTTCTGCAACTTTTGTCTGCGCAGATGCAAAGGATGCTCTTTTTGATGCTTCAAGATTTGTAAATCCTTCAGAAACTGCTACATAAAACATTTTTGCGTTTTCCTTGTAAAAATCTTTTCCGCTTTTTACCCATGAAGGCTGATCGCCTTTAGGAATAGTTTCTAGAACAGTTATTTTTACCTGATCTGAAGAGCTTACCTTACCGGTACTTGCGCAACCAACCAATCCTAAAAACATAAAACTGAATGCGACTACAAATAATTTCTTCACTGTCTTTTCTCCTTTAAATGAGATTATACAACAACACCGTTAAATTTTTGAAAAGTAAAATCGTACGCCTGCTTGCGGAAGCCAATCTGCAAATGTTTTAAAACGGCTGAAGCTTGGGTTGCTGTTGACTGTTTCAAAGCATAATCCGACTTCCGTAAGAATTGAAAGATAAGGAAGAACATAATATTCTGCTCCAAAACCTCCAATAATTCTAAACGCGGTATCTGATGAAGAATTAACGTTGGCATTGTTGATAGATACATTACCGAATTGAATTCCTCCTAAACAGTAAATATCTAAGCTTTTCAGAGTATATATTTTGCCTAAGAATTTACCGCCTATCATACAAATATCGTCTCCGTCTCCTGATTGGAAACCAAAAGTAACGTCAATACCCATATCTTTGTTAAACCAATATCTTCCCGCGAAAGACGGCACATTGTTTGTTCCTGTTATATCGCTTGGTACCGGAATTTGTGAATATCCAACCGCAAAATTTTCAAGAAATGTATTTTGTTGTTCAGCTGAGAAAGATATTCCGGCAAAAATAAATAAACATAAAAACGAGAATGCTATTTTTTTCATTGAAATCTCCATACATAAAAAACTTTCAATTATTATATAATTTATATTATAAAAAATCTACTTTGAAATTTTGATATCATTATGAAATTGCCTGTTTCATAGACTTCGTATAATCGTATATATAATTGCCGGCATTATTTCCGTATTTTTCAATAATTTTTACAATTGCGCTTCCTACTATTATACCGTCGGCTATTGCGGATATTTCTTTTGCCTGTTCGATCGTATTTATTCCGAATCCGACTGCGGATGGAAGAGAAGTCGTTTCTTTTATTGAATGCAGGATTGAATGCAAGTCTGTTTTGATTTCACTGCGCATTCCTGTTACGCCCATTGAAGAAACTACATATATGTATCCTGAAGCGTCTGAAGCAATTTCTTTTATTCTTTTTTCGGATGTAGGAGCAATCATTGAAATTATGTCTATGCCGTTGCTTTTTGCGGCAGCCGAGCACTCATTCTTTTCTTCAAAAGGCATGTCCGGAACAATAATGCCGTCTACTCCTGTTTGACTGCATGAAGCGAAGAATTTTTCATAACCGTATTTAAAGACAGGATTTATATATGTTAAAAAAACTACAGGTATATCTGTTTTTTGTCTGACCGATTTTACCATGTCAAAAATTTTATCTGTTGTTGTTCCTGCTGATAAAGCTCTAATGTTTGCCGCCTGTATTACCGGACCTTCAGCTATAGGATCAGAAAAAGGAATTCCTATTTCAATTAGATCTGTGCCTGCTTTTACCATTTCTAAAATAAATTCTTCTGTTTTTTCAATGGAAGGGTCTCCTGCCGTTAAAAAACCTATAAAAGCTTTTCCTTTTTTAAATGCGTTTTGTATTTTACTCATTTATATTTATCCCCCTGTATTGTGCAATTGCGGCAACGTCTTTATCCCCGCGGCCTGAAAGACAGATTATTATTATTTCGTCTTTTTTCATACTGGAAGCTGTTTTTTGTACATAAGATACGGCATGCGCGCTTTCTATTGCGCATATAATCCCTTCCGTTTTTGCGAGATATTCAAAAGCGCTTACGGCTTCCTTATCTGTTACCGGGACATACTGAGCTCTGTTTGTATCGTGAAGATTTGCATGTTCAGGTCCTATTCCGGGATAATCAAGTCCTGCCGAAATAGAATAAACAGGAGCAATTTGCCCGTATTTGTTCTGACAAAAATATGATTTCATTCCGTGGAATATGCCTAAAGAACCTCTGGCTATAGCTGCAGCCTGTTTTTCCGTATCAATACCGTGTCCTGCCGCTTCGCATCCGATCAGCTTTACGGATTTATCGTTGATAAAATTATAAAACATTCCCATGGCGTTGCTTCCGCCGCCTACGCAGGCGACTACCGCGCTCGGCAGTTTACCTTCGGCTTTTAATATTTGTTCTCTGGCTTCTTTACTGATTACGCTTTGAAAATCCCTGACAATCATAGGAAAAGGATGCGGTCCCATGACAGAACCCAGTACGTAATGAGTGTCATTGACTCTTGACGTCCATTCTCTGAACGTTTCGTTTACGGCATCTTTAAGAGTCATAGTTCCGCTTGTTACAGTATTAACTTTAGCGCCGAGCAGTTCCATACGGTAAACATTTAATGCCTGTCGTTTGACATCTTCTTTCCCCATAAAAATTTCGCATTCTACATTAAGTAAAGCTGCCGCCGTAGCAGTCGCTACTCCGTGCTGTCCTGCTCCCGTTTCGGCTATTACTCTGGTTTTGCCCATTTTTTTTGCCAGCAAAACCTGTCCGAGAACATTATTAATTTTATGAGAACCTGTATGATTTAAATCTTCTCTTTTTAAATATATTTTTGCTCCGCCCAAGTCTTTTGTCATTTTTTCCGCAAAGTAAAGAAGGGAAGGCCTTCCCGCATAATTATTTAAAAGATTATTCAATTCTTTTTTAAATGTTGAATCATTTTTATAGAATTCATAGTTTTTTTCAAGATTTATCATTTCATTCATCAGCGTTTCAGGAATATATTGACCGCCGTGAATTCCGTATCTGCCTTTAGACATTTTTTACTCTCCTAATTATGTTTAATATTTTTTCTCTGTCTTTTACGCCGTTTGTTTCTACGCCTGTACTTAAATCCACAGCGTAAGGATTGGTTAATTTTATTGCGTTTTCTATATTATTTTCGTTAAGTCCGCCTGCCAAAAAAAAAGGTTTTTGTATTTTTGGGACAAAGTCCCAGTCGAATGTTTTCCCGGTACCGCCAGCTCCATTGTCAAACAAAAGAAAATCGGCATTGCTTTTTTCCAGAATTTCAATTGATATATTTTCGTTTAGATTAAATGATTTTATTATTTTTATTCCGCTTTTATCTTTCAAATGTTTTATATATTCATCATTTTCATCGCCGTGCAGCTGGGCGACAGATATTGTTCCGTTATTATATAAATTAAGAATTTCTTCTTCTTTGCCGTTAACGAATACTCCGACGCTTGTTATTTTGGAATTTAGCTTTTGTCTGAAAGCGTGTGCCTGTTTTTCCTCTACTTGCCTCCTGCTTTTTGCAAAGACAAATCCTATGTAATCAGGCATTGCTTCATTTACAAAATCAATATCGCATTCTCTGAATAATCCGCATATTTTTATTTTTGTCATTAACATTTACCTCTTAATTCTTCAAATGCTTTCTTTTTATCTTCGCAGCGCATGAGAGTTTCTCCTATCAGGACGGCGTCTGTTTTTATTTCTCTTAGTTTTTCTATGTCATTGTGAGTTTTTATGCCGCTTTCGGAAACAAACAATATATTTTTCGGAATGAACTGTCGCAAATTTATACTGTTGTTAAGATTTACTTCAAATGTTTTAAGATTGCGGTTGTTTATTCCTATAATTTTTGCTCCTGCTTCTAAGGCAGATTCGATTTCTTCTTTATTATGCGCTTCAACCAATGATGACAAACCCAAATTCTCGGCGATTGAAATATATTGTGAAATTGTTTTCGTATCAAGCAGAGAAGAAATCAAAAGAATTGCCGATGCGCCTATGCATTTTGCTTCATAAATCTGATAAGGGTCTATTATAAAATCTTTTCTTAACACCGGTATTTTTACGGAACCGGCTATATCTGACAGATATTTATTGTCTCCAAGAAAAAAATCAGGTTCCGTAAGAACTGAAATTGCCGATGCTCCGGCAGATTCATATTCTTGAGCGATTGTTAAATACGGAAAATCTTTGGAAATTACCCCCTTTGACGGCGAGGCTTTCTTAACTTCACAGATAAAAGATATATCTTCTTTTTTTAATGCATATTCAAAAGGAAAATTAAGATTAACAGGCATTGCTTCAGCTTCAGATTTAATTTCATCAAGACTTTTTTCATGTTTTAAATTTAAAATTCTTATTTTAGTTTTTGCGACAATTTTATCAAGAATCATTGCTTCACTCCGTTTGACAGCTTAATAAGTTTTTCAAGTTGCGCGAAAGCTTTTCCGCTGTCAATGCATTCTTTTGCTGCTTGAATTGCGTCTTTTATTGACATTCCCGGTTTTGCTATATGTATCGCCGCCGCCGAGTTAAGCAAAACGGCGTCTCTTTTAGGACTTTTTACTCCTTTGAGAATATCTTTTGTAATTTGGGCGTTTTCCAAAGGATCACCTCCCGTAAGATCTTCTTTTCTGCATTTTGTAAAACCGAAATCTTCAGGCTCAATTGTATATGTTTTATATGTTCCGTTTTGAATTTCGCATATTTTTGTCGGAGCGCTCATTGAAATTTCATCTAAACCGTCCATGCCGAAAACAACCATTGCACTGGTAACTCCAAGATTTGAAAGAACTTGAGCCATAGGTTCAACTAAGCTTTCTTCATATACGCCCAGGACTTCCATATTTGCTCCTGCGGGGTTTGCAAGAGGTCCGAGAATGTTGAATATTGTTCGAATACCCAGTTCTCTCCTTACCGGCGCAACATATTTCATAGCTATATGATAATTTTGTGCAAATAAAAAACAGAAATTTATGTCTTTAAGAAGTTGTTTGCTGTGTTCAGGAGATACTGAAATATTTACTCCGAGAGCTTCTAAAACGTCGGCTGCTCCGCATTTGCTTGAAGCTGCGCGGTTTCCGTGTTTTGCGACAGGAATACCTGCCGAAGAAATTACAATAGCCGATGTTGTTGAAATATTAAAAGAATTTGATTTGTCTCCGCCTGTTCCGACAATTTCAAGTACGTTCATGTCATGAAGAAGCCTGATGCAGTGTTTTCTCATTCCGTGCGCAGATGCCGTTATTTCGTCTATAGTTTCTCCTTTAAGAGACATTGCCGTTAAAAATGCAGACATCTGTATCTGAGAAGCTTTTCCCGTCATTATTTCATCCATGACTGTTTCGGCTTCCCGGTAAGTAAGATTGTTTTTACTGACAGCTTTTAATATTGCTTCTTTAATCATTTTTACCTTCCTTCATTGCCAAAAAATTTTTAATAATTATTTTGCCCTGCGGAGTTAAAATCGATTCAGGATGAAATTGGACGCCGTAGGTGTTATATTTTTTGTGTCTTACGGACATAATTTCTCCGTCTTCGGTTTTTGCCGTAATTATCAGTTCTTCAGGAATACTGTTTCCAAGCAATGCAAGAGAATGGTATCTTGCGGCTTTGATTTTTTCAGGCAATCCTTTGAAGATAGAACATTTCGTATCAATTGAAATTTCAGATTGTTTGCCGTGCATCAGCTTTTTTGCGTAGGAAACCGTTCCTCCGTAAGCTTCGCAAATTGCCTGATGTCCGAGACATACTCCGAGAATAGGAGTCTTGCCTGAAAAATATTTCACGATTTCTATACATATTCCCGCATCAAACGGTTTGCCCGGTCCTGGAGACAAAACAATTTGCTCAGGATTTAATTTTTCGATTTCTTTTACCGTTAATTCATCATTGCGTACAACTTTTATATCTTGGTTGAATGAGCCTATGAGCTGGTATAAGTTATAAGAAAAGCTGTCATAGTTATCAATTAGCAATATCATTTGTCGATTCCTCCCTGTGCTGATTTTAGAGCGTTTATTACTGCCTGAGCTTTATTTATGCATTCCTTGTATTCGTTTTCCGGTACGCTGTCAGCGACTATTCCCGCTCCGGAACGTATAAACACTTTGCCGTTTTTCTTAAAAGCTATTCTTATTGCGATGCAGGTATCCATATTTCCCGTAAAATCAATATAACCTATAGCTCCTCCGTAAATTCCTCTTTTGTTATTTTCTAATTCATTTATTATCTCGCA
>JBAYZJ010000054.1:0-9658 GCA_041672565.1 Endomicrobiaceae bacterium | reverse complement strand
TGAAAATATTATTACTTTTGTTGAATTTTCTGTAAGGCGTTTTCTGAATATTTTCTTACTTCTTTGTTTTTATCTTTCAGTAATTTTTTAAGCGGTTCTTCGGCAGAAACAGCTCTTTGTCCCATGGCTGCCAGTTCCGTAATGGCTCTTAATCTTATTTCGGTATTATTATCATTTAATAATTTTATTAAAGAAGGTATTGATTTTTCGGATGCGCCGCCGATATTCATTAAAGTTTCCCTTGCCGCCTGCGCAATTTTATGATCTTTATCTTTCAACAAAAGCATAATGTCAGGAGTATAATCGCTTGCTTCAGGTCCCATTTGGGAAAATATAGATAAAACAAGAGATCTTATTTCAAAAGATTTATCGGAATTTAAATATTCAAGTAATCCGGCAGCTCTTTCTTTTGAAGGTAACCCTATTTTCCTTATAGCCGCATAAGCAGGCGTTTTGAATATTTCCTGCTGGTCGGTTAATTCTATTAATTGAGGCAGACAATCCGCTGAATATTCTCCCATATTCCCTAAACACTCTATTGCATTAACTTTAACAAGTTCATTATCCTGGCTTAAAAATGATTTGATTTTATCCATAGCTCCTGTTTTAACTATAAACGACGCCATAGGCGGCAATACGGAAAGAGTTTTTTGCTTTACTATCGGATTTTCGTCGTCCAGCAGAGCGGTTATATCATTTATGATAGGCTCGCAAAGAGTGCCGAATTTTGCCACTACTTCAAGAGCGTCTATTTTTTCATGCTGCTTGTCCGATTTTAACATTACAGAAATAGCCGAGAGTATTTTTTCTTTGGCAGCCGGATTTTTTACTCTGTATAACATTTCGATTGCTATAGAGCGGACGTTTTTATCGTTATAAGAAATAAATTTAATAATTTGGTCTAAGGCAAGATCGGGATTTTTTTCTATTGAACGCTTATAACAGTTGAATGCTTTTTGGAAATCTCCTTTCGAAAAGTATATATCTCCGCTGTTTTTTTCGCACAGAGCTACGTCTTTCCCGGCTTCAATAGATTTTTTATAAAAAGTTATAGCTTTTTCATATTCGCCGTCAGCCTGATATTCAACTGCTTTTTTAAAATTTGAATTGCCGCATGAACACAAAAAGCAAACCGAAAAAAACAGAAAACAAAAAAGTTTAAAATTATTTTTCATTTGATATATCCATTGTAAAGTATACCTATTTTACTAATTTCTTATATTTTTTACAATGTTTTTATATAAATATGGAAAATAAGATTATAATATGATATAATAATAAAACATAAGTAAGAATAATCAAACAATGAAAATTAGTTTATTTTAAAAGACTAATCGTATTGGATACTTGACTTATGCAATAAAAATATATAAAATCTCATTTCATATATTTAAAGAAGGCGGTTTTGGGAAAATGAAAAATAGTAAGACTTATCTTCCAAAAGTGGAAGAAATAAAGAGAAAATGGCATTTTATAGATGCCGACGGTGAAGTGTTGGGAAGATTGGCGGTAAGAGTAGCGGCTTTGTTAAGAGGTAAAAGAAAAGCAATTTATACTTCTCATATAGACTGCGGTGATTTTGTCGTTTTGACAAATGTTTCCAAAGTTGTTCTTACGGGTAAAAAATTGGAACAAAAAACTGCATTTTCTTATTCCGGATATCCGGGCGGATCAAAGTTAGTTCCTTATTCAAAATTAATGGCGGAAAGTCCTGATAAAGCTGTTCGTTTGGCTGTAAAAGGTATGTTGCCGAAAAATAAGCTTGCCGATAAGCAAATGACAAGATTGAAACTTTTCAAAGACGCAGAACATACTCATCAGGCACAACTTATTAGTGAAAAATAGTAGATATTTAGGAGAAATAACAGATGAATAATGCAGGATATTTAAGTACTGGAAGAAGAAAAAATGCAATCGCAAGAGTAAGAACTTCAGAAGGTAACGGAAAGATTGTTATAAACGATAAGACTGTTGACGATTATTTTGCCGGTTTGGAAAGACATAAAAAAACAGCTTTGAAACCTTTTGAGTTTTGGGCGGGAATGAAAAAGTACGATTATTATATAAATGTTGTCGGTGGCGGTATTACTGGTCAGGCAGGTGCGGTAAGTCACAGCATAGCAAGAGCTTTATTAGTTCTTGACCCTTCATTAAAAGACACATTGAAAAAAGAAGGTTTGTTAACCAGAGATTCAAGAATGGTTGAAAGAAAGAAACCCGGAAGACCAAAAGCAAGAAAGAGATTTCAGTTCTCAAAGAGATAATACTATATATTTTAATATATCAAAAAACACTCTTTACATATTATGTAAAGAGTGTTTTTTTTTATTACAAAAATTTAATTATTAAATTATCTGTAATTGGTGAATTGCAAAGGCAATGAAAAGTTAGCTGATTTAAGAAATGTTATAACTGCCTGAAGTTCGTCTTTCTTAGCGGAAGAAACTTTTACTTTGCCGCCTTCAATTTGTGTGTTGACTTTGAAATTTGAACTTTTAATTAATTTTGATAATTCTTTTGCTTTTTCTGAAGGCAGCCCGCTGACGAGTTCTATTGTCTGTCTTACGGTTCCTTCGAAAGACTGTTCTTTAGCTTTATATTCCAAGGATTTAAGAGACACGCCTCTTTTTGCGAATTTTCCTTCAACAATATCTATCAAAGATTTCAATTTAAATTCATCATCTCCGATCAAAGTTATTTTTTTATCGGCTTTATTATATTCTATTGAAGATTTGGAATTTTTGAAATCAAATCTCTGAGAAAGTTCCTTTTGAGCCTGGTTAATGGCGTTGTCAACCTCCATAAAATTTACTTCAGATACTACGTCAAACGAAAAAGTGCCGGCCATAATAATACCCTCCTGTTTCTATGCTTAAAAGAATCAAATTAATTATACATTTTACTGCGGAATTTTTACAAGATTTATATTTTTTCTAAACTTATTCTTGATAAATCCTGATCGATTTTCAGTATTTTAACCTTGATTGTATCGCCTACTGATACAACTTCATGAGGGCTTGAAATAAATTTATCGCTTAATTTAGAAATATGAACTAAACCGTCTTGATGTACTCCTATATCAACAAAGGCTCCGAAATTAGTTACATTTGTAACAGTTCCGTCCAAGACCATATTCTCTTTTAAGTCGTCTATTGAATTGATATCTGCGCTGAACTGCGTGGACGAAAAATCTTTTCTAGGGTCAACGCCCGGTTTTTTTAATTCTGCGATAATATCGTTTAATGTTAATAAACCTGCTGTGTCTGAGATATAATTTTTTAAATTTATTTTTGATATTGCGCCCGTATTTCCGATAAGATTTTCCGGAGTCATTGATAAATCAGATGCCATTTTCTCGATTATTGGGTAACTTTCAGGGTGTATTGCCGAGTTATCCAAAGGATTTTCTCCGTCAGGAATTCTTAAAAAACCTGCGCATTGCGTAAATGTTTTAGGTCCGAACATGCTTACGTTTAATAATTCATTTTTGTTTGTGAAAGAGCCTTTTTTTACTCTGTATTGGACGATATTTTTTGCGGCAAGTTTTCCTATTCCGGCAACATAACTTAACAATTCGCTTGAAGCGGAATTTAAATTTACGCCTACAAAATTTACGCACGATTCTACCGTATCATCAAGATTTTTCTTTAATTGTGTTTGGTTAACGTCATGCTGGTATTGTCCTACTCCGATTGATTTCGGATCAATTTTTACAAGTTCGGCCAATGGATCCTGAAGTCTTCTTGCTATACTTATCGCGCCTCTGACCGTAACGTCTAAATCAGGAAATTCGCTTACGGCAAGAGGAGATGCTGAGTATACCGAAGCTCCGGCTTCGCTTACTACTATTGCTTTAGCTTTAAGTTCATTCTTTTTTAATACAAAATTTATAAAAGTAACGGTTTCTTTTGAAGCTGTTCCGTTTCCTATAGCTATAAGCTCGACATTATATCTTTTTATAAAATCAACAATAATGTTTTGGGCTTCTTCCAGTCTGCACATAGGTTCATGCGGAAATATAGGTTTATATTCTTTGAAATTACCGTTTTTATCTATTATTGCGACTTTGCATCCTGTTCTGAATCCCGGATCAACTCCCATAATTACTTTATGACCGGCAGGTGAAGCCAAAAGCAGATTTTTTGCATTTTTTGCAAATACGTTTATCGCTTCTTTATCGGCTTCTTGCATTTTTAAAAGGAATATTTCAACCTGAAGAGACGGATAAAGATGTCTGTCAAAAGCTGTTTTCATGGATGTATATAATTCAGGATAGAACAAGCACATGTTGCTTTTTACTGTTTTTTTGGAGATTATATCTATTGCCTGTTCTGAATCAACGTCTATTTTCCATGTTAATATATTTTCTTTTGCGCCTCTTCTTATAGCAAGTATTCTGTGCGAAACTATTGCTTTTATTGGTTCGGAATAGTCGTAATACATTTCAAATTTTGTCTTTTGGTCTTCAAATCCTTTTCTGACTTTTGATTTCAAAACGCCTGTATTTAATATGAAACTTCTGATTAGCCCTCTGAATACGGCATTGTCTGATATTTGTTCGGCCAGTATGTCTATGGCTCCGGATAATGCCTGTTGTGCGGTTTCAATGCCTTTTTCTTTGTTTAAATATTTGGATACGATTTCATCTTTATCGGCTTTGCCGACCATAATTTTTTGTTCCAATATTTCATTTGCAAGCGGTTCCAATCCTTTTTCTTTTGCTATGGTTGCTTTTGTTGTTTTTTTAGGTTTGAAAGGAAGATAAATATCTTCCAATTTTTGTTTTTCTTTACATTCAAGTATTTGTTTTTGCAGTTCAGGCGTAAGTTTCTTTTGTTCTTCTATACTTTTTAATACGGTTTCTTTTCTGGTTTCTATTTCAATATAATATTGCAGTTTGTCAGCGACGTTTCTGACTTCGGTTTCCGTTAAATTTCCTGTCTTTTCTTTTCTGTATCTTGAAATAAACGGGACGGTGTCTCCCTGTCCAAGCATGCTTACGGTGCTGGAGACCGAAGCGGTATTTATATTTAAATCTTCAGATATCCATTGAATTATTTTTTGTGCGCTCATGTTGCCGATTCCTTTTTAAACATAAAAAAGGAGTTAACCTGAGAAAAAAGCTTATTTCAGAATTAACTCCGTATTTTATTATTTTTTACCGACGATTTTGAAGACTTTTGTTCCGCAATCCGGACAAACGCCCTTAATTGCTTTCATTCCGTTCTTCATAATGACATCTTCAGGATTTTTAACTTCTACTTGTTTTTTACATTTCATGCATCTTGCTTCTGCCATTTGCGGCCTCCGTTACTAAACTATTAAGTGCCAATACTCTACTTTTTTTTATTTGATTTGTAAAGAGGTAAATTTAATATGCTTCCGGATAAGCCGGCAGGTTTTATATATGAAAAATAAAAAAGCCCGATAAGATTATCGGGCTTTTTTATTTTATTTTTTAAACAATGTTATTTCTTTTTTGCTTTCTTAGCAGCTTTTTTCACGATTTTTTTCTTAGCGGCTTTTTTCACAGCTTTTTTCACAATTTTTTTCTTAGCAGCTTTTTTAGCAGTTTTTTTCTTAGCGGCTTTTTTCTTCTTTGTTCCGCCTCTGCTCATTTTTGCTCTTGAAACGTCGCCGTTTTTGTCTAAGAAATACAGATATCCTTTTTCTTTCTTTACGCCTGCTTTAGCAACTTTGCTTGCTTTTCCGCCTTTTTTTCCGCCTCTTGCCATTGCAGCTCTTGAAACATCGCCATCTTTATCAATGAAGTAAAGATATCCATCTTCCCTTTTTACACCAACTTTAGCAACTTTTTCTGCCATTGTTTTGCCCCTCCTTAATAAAATTACTACTATTAATAAATAATGCTGCTAAACTGCATTAACTGTTAGTTTTTGAGCCGGTTGAACATTCTTTTTTAGTAATTATTTTATCTTTTAACCAGCTGTCTACAATATCTTTTGAAAACCTGTATTGTTTGCCGATTTTTGAAGCGGGAATTTTTTTCTGTCTGATTAAATTATATATTGTAGATTTTCCGATTCCAAGGTATTCAGATAATTCTTTGATATCCATAACTTGTTTATTATCAGTTTTATTTTCCATTTGTTATCACTCATTATCTTTATTTTATTTTTACAGCTTTAATTTTATTTTATTTATTTAATTTTGTCAATAGGTATTATTTATTATTTAATTTTATAATTTAATTTTATTTATTTATTTAATTTATTAAATACTGGTATCTATTATTATTTAAAACTTTTTAAATATTAATACTGCTAATTAATATTATTGAATTTTGTTTGTTATGATTAATTATAAAAGTTTGAATAACTTTTACGCAAAATTATTTTATAAAAATTTTTGGTTTGAAAAGATTTTTTATTTAGGATAAGTCAGTTGTTGTTCAAAATACGAAGGTTCTAAAGAGTCAATTCCTTTTCTGTATAAATTATTGAAAAGATATTTTGATATTGACTGCATTGTTAAAACATCAGCCATTGCTCTGTGCTGTTCTTTTACTTCAATGTCTAAAATTTCAGCTATGTTTCCGAGTTTGTTTGAAGCAAAGGAAAAATATTGTCTTGATATTGTCAGCGTATCAATGAAATACATCTCAGGAGGTTTGACATAGTTTTCCATTATTTCTTTTGAAACAAAATTTAAATCAAAAGAAGCATTATGGCATACCAATACGAATCCGTCTATAAATTTTGCGACTTCATCGGCGACTTCGGAAAATTTAGGAGAGTCTTTTACCATATCGTCGGTAATACCGTGTATTTTCGAACATGCTTCAGGTATAAGCTGGTTAGGGTTTATTAATTTGTTAAAGGTTGTTTCTGCTCCGTCGCATATTTTTAACATTGCGATTTCACAAATTTTTGCGCCCTGGCTTATTGACAGTCCTGTTGTTTCTATGTCCAAATAAACAAGATTATTCGGATTATTTGTTCTCATGAATGGAGGTATCATATATTTCCTTAAGATTCTATTTTCCTATTATAACATTTTTTTTTATAAAAAATGAAAAATATTCGTTAAAATATTGTATAAGTAAAAAAATATATTGTAGAATATATAAAATATAATCTAAAAAGGAATACGTGAAAATGGATACGAAAAAAGCAGAATCAAAATATCTAATGCAGACGTACAACAGGCATGATTTGGTTGTTAAAAAAGCAAAAGGTCAGTTTGTATGGGATGAAAACAATAAAAAATATCTTGATTTTTTTTCCGGAATAAGCGTGTGTAATCTCGGGCATTGCAATCCCGCCGTTAATACCGCAATGAAAAAACAGATCGACAGTTTTGTTCATATTTCAAACCGTTATTATGCGAAAGTTCAAACGGAACTTGCCGAATCTTTGATGAAAAAATCTTTTCCGGACGGTAAAGTTTTTTTATCTAATTCAGGAGCCGAGGCAAATGAATGCGCCATTAAAATAGCGAAAAAATGGGGAATAGACCATCCTTCAAAAACAGGCGAAAAAAGAATAGAGATAATAAGTTTTGAGAATTCTTTCCACGGAAGGACATTAGCTACATTATCGGCGACGGGACAGTTAAAATTTCATGAAAAATTTAAACCTCTGCCTGAAAAATTTGTTTTCGCAAAATTTAACGATATTGATTCGGTGAAGAAATTAATAAATTCAAAAACTGCTGCAATCATCGTTGAAATTGTTCAGGGTGAAGGCGGAGTGCAGATAGCCGGTAAAAATTTTATTAAAGGATTAAGGGAACTTTGCGATAAAAACAATCTCCTTTTAATATTTGATGAAGTTCAATGCGGCATGGGCAGAACGGGTAAACTTTTTGCATGGCAGAAGTTAGGCGTAAAGCCTGATGTTTTCACTTTGGCGAAAGCTCTTGCAAACGGACTGCCTATAGGCGCCACTGTAGCGAATAAGAAAACTTCCAAGGTTTTAATGTCCGGAGACCACGGCTCAACTTTCGGAGGCAACCCCGTAGCATGTGCGGCGGCTGTAGCGGTTTTAAAATTAATTACTCCTAAAATGTTAAAAAATGTTTCCGATAAAGCAAAATATTTTATAAAAGAACTTAACGGATTAAAGAAAAAATATAAAATAATACAATCAATCAGAAACATGGGGTTAATTATAGGTGTTGAACTTGATTTGCCCGGCAAAGATATAGTAGAATTTTGCATTAACAAAGGACTTCTTATAAATTGTACGCACGAAAACGTTTTAAGGTTTCTGCCTTCGTTTGTGATTACAAAAAAAGATATTGATTTTACAATTAAAATACTGGGGGAAGCATTAAAATGGCAAATGTTAAAAAAGTAGTTGTCGCTTATTCAGGAGGGCTGGACACTTCAATTATTATTTCATGGATAAAGGAAAAATATAACGCTGAAGTTATAGCGTGCTGCGTAAACGTCGGTCAGGGAAAAGAATTAACAGGGCTTAAGGAAAAAGCCGTAAGAACAGGAGCTTCAAAAGCGTATGTTATAGACGCTCAAAAAGAATTTGTTACCGAATACATATATCCTGCAATAAAAGCAAACGCTTTATACGAAAACAGATATTTGCTGGGGACGTCTCTTGCAAGACCTGTTATAGCAAAAAAAATTATCGAGATTGCCAAGAAAGAAAAAGCCGATGCAATATGTCACGGCTCGACCGGCAAAGGGAATGACCAGGTAAGATTTGAACTTGCTTTTAAGGCATTGATGCCTGAAGCAAAAATTATCGCTCCTTGGAGAGAATGGGATATAAAATCAAGAAATGACGCAATAGATTATGCAAAGAAAAGAGATATTCCTATTCCAGTAACAAAATCAAAACCTTATTCTTCGGATGCTAATTTATGGCATATTTCTTATGAGGGAGGCATACTTGAAGATACTGAAAATGAATACGATGAAGATATGTTCCAGATGACAGTGTCTCCTAAAAAAGCTCCTAATAAAGAAACATATGTAAAAATAAATTTTGTTAAAGGCGTTCCTGTAGCTATCAACGGGAAATCGTTTGATCCCGTATCTTTGGTTAAAAAACTTAATGAAGTCGCCGGGGCAAATGGAATAGGAAGAATAGATATAATTGAAAACCGCTTGGTCGGTATGAAATCAAGAGGAGTTTATGAAGCTCCTGCGGCAACGGTTTTATATTTTGCCCATAATGAACTTGAAACAATGACTATGGACAGAGATACTGCTCATTACAAAGAAATACTTTCTCATAAATATGCCGAACTTGCTTATAACGGAGTCTGGTTCTCTCCTTTAAGAGAAGCTTTGGACGCTTTTATAAACAGCACGCAGAAATACGTTACCGGATCAATAACTCTTAAATTGTATAAAGGCAATATTTTTGTAGTCGCAAGAAAAGCAAAAAATCCTTTGTATTGGGAAGAACTGGCAACATTTGATAAAGATGAAATTTATAATCAAAAAGATGCAGAAGGTTTTATAAATTTATTCGGTTTGCCTACAAAAGTCAATGCGCTTTTGAGAAAAGGAAAATAAATGGAAAATTTTGAACAGTTTATAGGTTCTTTTTCTTTTGATAACAGACTTGCTGAATCGGACATAACCGGTTCTGTCGCGCATACCATGATGCTTGTTAAAACAAAAATTATTTCCGCGGGCGACGGAAATAAAATAATCAAAGGATTGAAA
>JBAYZJ010000053.1:0-9711 GCA_041672565.1 Endomicrobiaceae bacterium | reverse complement strand
ATATTTGCTCTTTTTTAAAAAATCTAATTTTTTTATAAACTCTTCCAAATCCGTATATTCGCAGTGAAGACTCGCATCAACCCTGATGCTGTCGGGATCCGTACTGCCGCAAAATTCGTTTACATCAAATGACAAATTAGTATTCAGATGCATTTTATGAATTTTAGATAATCCTTCAACAATTTTATAAAATCCGGGATAAACAGTAGGTTCGCCGCCGTCAAGTCGTATTCTTGACGTCCCGTATTTATCAAAAATATATTTCCAAGCATCAATTATAACGTCTGAATCTTCGTATCTTGCAGGATTGTTTGGATTGTTTGCGAAAGTTATATCCTGCGGTTTAGGAGCATAACAGTATGCGCAGTCATAATTACAAAGATAATGCATACCCCATGTAAAAAAAACTCTGTACGGCGCTATTTTTTGCCTTGTTTTTTCAACATTTTCTATATTTTTTATAAACGTTTCAACTTTTTCTTCTTTATTTAATACTTTAATTTTATTTAAAGTTTCTATTGCGCCGGAGCCGTCAAGGAGATGCCTTTGTAAAACTATTTTTTCAATATAAAGATTAACATTTTCAGGTTCTTCTTGTAAGGCAAAGTTTATACTTTCCAAAGCTTTTTTATAATTTTTCAGCCTTTTATACAATTTCGCCAGTTCTACGGCAATAGATACTTTGCTGCATAAATTTGTCTTTTTTAGTAAAGTTGAAAAAATATCAACAGCTTCTTTTATTTTATCCGTGCCTACATAAATATTCGCCAGTTCAAATTTCAATTCATCGCTGTTTTCAAGCAAACAGGGATATTCATTTATCAGCCGTTCAGCCTGAAGCATCTGATTATTTGCCCTGTAATATTTAACCGCTTCAAGCAAAACTGAAATATCTGCGCGTTTTTCTGATTTTAATTTGTTTAACAAATCATTTATCATCTATTATCCATTGCGATTCTATCGGGCAATAATCTTTTTCACATTTTAAACACTCGTTAAAAAGAGAAAAATTATCATCAGTAATTTTACCGACCGAACCGTTCTTATACTGGCTGCATCTGTCAACCGTACCGTCAACTCTTATAACGGCATAATCAGCCCCCGCTCTGCATAATTTGCCTTTAGGAGATGTATTCTGCAGCTGGTATTCTAATTTTTGCGAACCTTTATAAGGACTTAAATCTTCTATTATTTTTTTTTCTTCCTCTGAATTAAGCATAAAACCGTCGCCTCTTAAAGGCAGCGGAATAAGTTTTATTCCTTCGGATTTTAATCTTAAACTTCTCTCGGGCATAGCTTTAATCTGATTCGGAAAACATACGTAATAAATCTGTCTGTCCGGCAGATAATCTTTTGCCAAAACAGCTTTTTTAAAAAAATCGTCAAAATTTGCAAATGACGGATGAAAAGTCGGAGCTATTCTAAAATTTTCAGGAGAAAATTTAGATATTAATTTTTCAACGTCCCATGACAAATTAGTACATATTTCAGGAAAATGCTTTGATGCGATAACTTCTATAATCTCATAAAAATTCGGATAAAAAGACGGCTCGCCGCCGGAAACGTATATATGGCATTTGCCGTACATATCGTATATTCTGTTCCATATCTTTCCCCATTCCTTAGCAGAAAGAATTACGTCAAGCTCCGGATGGTCTTTCCAGACTCCGCAGTAAGGACATTGATAATTACATCTGTGGCATAAATCCCATCCGAAAAACTTCATTTTTTATCCTCTTTTTTATCAACCATTAAAAAAGCCCATTCATTGCAAGGGCAATTCTGCGAGGGACATTCTCTCGGTTTATCCCATAATTTAAAATCAGGATCAAAAATATTCCCGATAATTATTTGTTCGCCTTTCCAGCTGGCTCCGCCGCAAGGTAAAACTTCTCCGTCGGGATGAATCAATGCGTAAGTATGTCCCGCATTGCACAATTTTCCTTTGGTAACCAGCGGTTCGGTTTGAAATTTTTCATCTTTTCTCTCACCTATCGCTATACCTATAATTTTCTTTTCTTCATCGGTATACGAGTCAGGATAATTTTTTCCGTTATATGTACCCCAAAATGTTGAAACCGAAAAATAAATATCGTTATCAGAAAACAATTGTTTGTATTTAGGTATATCCGTTATCTGAGGAGGATATGACAAATATAAAACGCCTATGGACATCCCGTTCTGTCTTATTTTCTTTGCTTTAGGAAGAAAATCTTCAATCTTTGCAAACAACGGATGAAATGTCGCCCCCATCTTAAATCTTGTTTTTACTTTTTCGCTTTTACTGTTTATGATTTTATCAAGATTTCCTGATAAATTTGTCATTACGGAAACCGTATGATAATCCAATATATCAAGAATAAAATCGCCGAATTCAGGATATATTGACGGCTCGCCGCCGGCTATTTCCAAATGACATTCGCCGTATAAATCATAAATTCTTTTCCAAACGGACTTTAACTTTTCAAGCCCCGGATAAACATTCCTTTTGCCGAATTCATCCCATTTACCGTGCCACCAGCAATAAGGACATCTGAAATTACAACTCCAGTGCAAATCCCATGAAAAGCTTATTTTATTTTTCATTTACAATCCACCTGAATTCGCAGGGGCACTTAGTGTGCTTGCATATAATCGGTTCCGTTCTCATAGAAAAATCTTCTTTTAAAATATTCCCTATAAGATAATCGCCGCCGGTTTCTTTAAAATCATGACCGCACGGATAAACCGTTCCGTCACAGTCAACTCTTGCGTATAACTGCCCCGCCCGGCATAATTTGCCTTTACTGTCAGTTTGTTCCACCTGAACATCAGCCCACTTTTTATCAATTTCCGCAATATCTTTAGTTACCCCGTAAATTATTTCCTCTTCTTCCTTTGTAAATGATTCCGGATACTGCCTGCCGTTAAACATTCCTCTGAAAGGTATAGGCGTAAATCTTACATTCTTGGACAAAAAGGTTTCTTTAACCTTAGGCATCTGCCTTAATTGATTCGGATGGGTAACATAATGAACTCTGCAATTAACGTTATATTTCTGTAAAATTTCTATTTTTTTGACAAAATCGTCAAGGTCGGCAAAAATCGGATGAAAACTTGCGCCTATAAAAAGTTTTGAGCAATCCAGTTTACTGACAAGCTGCTCAAGTTTTTCCTGACTGTATGAAAGGTTTGTGTCAAAAGATATTTCGGCAAATTTATTTAACTCTACAAGCAGCTCCTGAAAATTAGGAAAAATCGCAGGTTCGCCGCCGGTTATAATGATTTTTATATCTCCGTACTTATTATGAATTCTCTTCCATGCTTCAACCCATTTTGTATAAGGAAGCCTTATGTTCTTTTTTTCCACATAATCCCAGTGTTCCGCAAAAAAGCAATAGTAACATTTATAATTACATCTGTAGTGAATCAACCAGTCAAATTCTATCATTTGTTTAAAGATGGTTTAATCTTTGGAGTTTTCCAATGGAACAACCAATTCTCCTCTTCATTTAATATCATTGCAACCCAGCACGGACATTTGTCATACGTGCAAGGCATCGGCTCTTCGTAAAACTTAAACGTTCCGTCTATAATATTACCGATAAATCCGTCAGGCTGTACAAGACAACACCTGTAAGCGTTACCATCGGGATGTATTTTTGTGTACATCTGCCCCATTCTGCATAATTTATGATAATGCTTGTTTGTTTTGGCATAATGCGCCGTAGAATCATAAGCCACATTATTTTTTATGCTCAATTGAATATTTTCTTCTTCTATGTGTTTAGGCGTTTCTTTAGGCAAATTTTTATCGGCGTCGTGAGACTCATAAGCTTCCATCATTCTTGAAGCAGTATTTTTGTCAGTCGCCTCTATTATTCTCTTTTCTTCTTCACTGTAATTTTTAGGATATATTTTACCGTTATATGTGCCTCTGAAAGGCATAACGTCCAAATTAACGTGGATCTCGGCAAGCCTTTGTTTATAATAAGGCATTTTTTCAAGCTGCGTAGGATGCGCCACGTAATTAATTCCCAAATCATATCCTGCGTCTTTAAGCTTTTTTATTTTAATAAAATGTTCTTCAAAATCAGCAAACTGAGGATGAAAAGAACCTGCGAATTTCACTCTTTCCGGACCTATTAAAGACATAAATTTATCGACGTCCCATGATAAATTTGTATCAAATTCAACCGTAAATTTTTTTATCAAATGCAAAGTTAATTCGAAAATATCGGGATAACAAAAAGGCTCGCCGCCGGAAATATGAATATGTCCGCCGCCGTATTTTTTATAAATATCGTCCCAAATCTGCTTCCATTTATCCAATCCGGGATATCTGTTCTTTTTCTTTTCTTCTTCCCAGCTGTCGCAAAAAAAACAATAGCTGCATCTGAAATTGCATTCATAATGTATATCCCATGTAAAAAAACATCTGTTAGGAGGAATATTGCATCTGCTTTGTACTGTATCTGCCATTATTTTTTACTTCCTTGTTCCTTTAAAATTTTTGCATATTCTCTCATATATTCTAATTTATATATTGGATGATCAAGCGCTTCCCATAGAGGTTCCCATTTTTCTTCTTCCTCACCGACAAACATACCTTTGAAGCACGGGCAGTCTCTTGATACCAGACAACCGGCAGCTTCATCGTTCAGGAGAAAATCTTTATCCAATAAATTCCCTAATATTCCTGATTCCCTTCCATGATAACCTGCGCAGCATCTTGTAACTTCTAAATCAGGATGAATTATTGCATACATTTGTCCCATTCTGCATAATTTACCAAGTTTAATTTTGCTCTCTTTCTTTTCATGACTTTCTTCTTTTTCAACTCTCCACTCAAGCCATTTTGAGTTCATATCATTTAAATGCTGGTCATTTGAATCGGTGGCAAAACCTTCCAGAAGCCTTTTTTCTCTTGCATCGTAACTTTCAGGATATTTTTTACCGTTATAATTTCCTATAAAAGGAATTATCTTAAAATACATTTCCAAATCTTCAAGTCTTTTCTTATACTCCGGTATTTTGTCAAGGTGAGGAGGATATCCGACATATGACAAAGTTGACGGGAATCCGTGGAAATGAAGATATTTTAATTTTTCAAAAAATTTTTCAAAATCAACAAATTCAGGATGAAAACTTGCCGATATTGAAAGTCCGCCCGGCTTTACTTTATCCAAAAAATCATTTAAATCAAAACTTAGATTAGTTGTAATATCCACAGTATGCTTTTCCAACAGCATACCTATGAATGATAAAAAATTAGGATATATTGTAGGCTCGCCTCCCGAAAATCTCACATGAGTACACCAATAGTTCTCAAATATTCTATCCCAAACTTCTCTCCATTTATCCGTATCGGCTATCTGGGTATTAAATTCTTCATCTCTCCTGATAACCTCACAGTACGAGCATTTATAGTTACACTTAAACGATATATCCCAATTCCAGTGTACTTTATACGGAGGATATATTCTCGGATGTTTAGGCAGCACTTTCATTTTTTGTTTTAATTCTTCTAATTGCATTTATATTTCTTCCTTTTTAAATTATGCTTCAACGGCTTTCAAACAAGGACAGATATCAACGTCGCATTCCTGCGGTTTATCCAAAAGTTTAAAATCTTTATCAAATATATTTCCGACTAAAACTCTTTCTCCTATTTGCCCGCATCTTGCGACCTTACCGTCGGGAAAAATTAAAGCCGATTTTTGTCCCGCGGCGCACAAAGTGCCTTTCCTTTTCACATTTGTTTCCCAAACGTCGTTAATGCCTAAAATTTCTTTTTCCTGCGCGGTATAAGAATCAGGATAACTTTTACCTTCATACTGTCCGCAAAAAGGTATAGCCTTTATCGTAAGTCCGTTATCTTTAAACATTTTAACATAATCCATAAGTTTCGGTATATGCGGAGGGTAACAGCAATAATTTATAAATTCCGCAAGGAATCCTTTTGCCTTTAAATATTTTGCCCTCTCTATGACCGTTTCGGCTTTATCAAATTCGGGATGAAAACTTATCGACACCGAAACCTTTGTATTATCGCAGATCTCACATAAACGTTTTAAATCTCCCGAACCGTTGCTTGATATATTTATAGGATAATGTTTCTCCGATAACTTTGACACAAACTCAAAAAAATCGGGATAAACAGTCGGTTCGCCGCCTGTAAAAACAATCGACGTTTTACCGTACAGAGAATAAATTCTGTCCCATATTTCAAGCAGTTCATTAACCGATTTAAAAACAGTTCTCGGTCCGTACTCGTCCCATTTACCGTCAAAAATACAATATGAACATCTGTAATTGCACTGATAAATTATATTCCATTCAAAGCTGACGCCTCTGCTGCCTGAAAAATGTTCTTTTTCGGCATCAGTGCCCTGCAAATAAAAATCTTTGTCTTTATTTTCTCGCATGACGCATTCCTTTTATTTCGTCAAATCTTCTTTTTATTATCTCATTTTGGCTGTCTAATTCCAAATATTTTGCGAAATATTCAAGAGCTTGCTCATACTGTCTTTCATGGTCATAATAAAAACCGAGATTAAAATATTCATCCATTAAAACCGCTGTTTTAACTCCGCAGTCAACGTTAACTCCGTTATCTTTGCAGACTTCCTCAAATTTTTGGCATCTTTTCAGCCTTACAGGATATGTATTTACTCCGTCTTTTGTCTGCCAGTACAGATGATGGTTAAAAGGCGTTTTTATATTAAACTCTTCAGGATGGTCATATACGTAACTGAATTCTTCCATGGCAAAATATGTCCTTGACGGATACACTCTCTCAATATATCTGCCGACTTCTTTAACAAAAGATAAAGTTTCGTTAAAATCTTCTTCGGTTTCTCCCGGAAAGCCGAACATAAAATTAGTAGTAACTTTAAGTCCGACGTCATAAGCGTCCTTTATAATTCTTTTTGCATCCTGAACCTTATATTTTTTCCCCATTGAATCTAAAACTTTCTGTGATCCGGATTCTATTCCGAAAATAAGTTTTTTACATCCCGATTCCTTAACCAGCGCCAAAATATCTTTTGTCATCAAAGGATTAATTATGGCATTTGAAAGCCAGTACTGTTTGCTCCCAAACGGAGGATATTTTATCATCAGATTGCAAAATTCTTTTAATCTGTTGACATCGGCGTTAAATTCCAAATCCTGAAAGTCTATATGACCCGCCATAGGATACGCTATCTTATGATATGCGATTTCCTGATGTATTCTTTCGGCGCACATCTGTCTGTATCCCTGCCAAAAAGAATGCGTGCTGCAAAATTTACAAGCCCATACGCATCCTCTTGAAGTCATAAGAGGAAGATGTTCGTTATCATCATAATCGTTAAGACTCATATCCGTAAAATCCAAAAACGGAAGATTATCAAGATTTTTAAGCATTTCTCTCGGTTTTGTAAAAACAGTTTTATCATTGTCTTTATAACATATGCCGTCACAGGAAGAAACGTGTCCGTCTCTGTACAATATTTCCACAAGTTCACATACAGTTACGTCGCCTTCGCCGAGGAGTATATAATCAGTTTTTGATTCTTCAAAACATCTTTCTATATTTCTTTTATCGTAGAAAAGCTGCCCGCCGAAAAAAATCTTAATATCTCTATTTCTTTTTTTTATTAAATTCGAAATATAAACGGTAGAATAAAAAGACGACGACTCAAGAGAAAAACCTACTATTCTCGGATCATTTTCCAAAATATCATCGATATAAGATTCAAGTTTCGGAAGTATTGAATCAAAAAAGTCAAAAACTTCTTTTTTTTGATACCAAAAAGATACCTGCTCCCAAGCCCAAAGATTTGTAAAGCTCATATCTCTGTTTTTATATAAATAATTATTTAAATCAAACGATTTAACTTCTATGCCGGCGGTTTTTAAATCTCCGGAAAGCTGTGCAAGAGCAAGAGGAGGTTCTCTGGTGCCCCACACAGGACATTTTACGAGTGAAATCCTCATGCATTCTCCATAAATTTATCAATTTCTTCTTTACTCTTTCCCCTTGTTATAAAATGAGAATTAAATTTATTTAACGAAGCCTGATTCGCTCTTATGCAAAAATTTGAACATGCGCTGTTGCCGTTCAACAGTTTTTTCCTTATTTCAACAAAATATTTTCCGTTCCATACGTCCATAAACGTTTCTTTATCCAAAATTGTTTCTCTTTGGTCGCCGGCCGCATCGCATGTAATAATATCGCCGGAAGGATTAATCATAAGCTGAGTCCAAGCTTCACGGCACATTGATTCCGAAGGATATTCTTTTTGGTTATATCTCTGAGGAAGCTGTAAATTTACGTTTAATTGTTTTGACAGCTGCCACGCTTTGTCAAACATTTCATTTGTTTTATCTTTAGCAAAATACGTAGATAAATATTTCTGGTCTAATCTGTAAACGAAATTATAATAAACGACTACGTTATCCGCTCCTTTTTCGGCGGCAAATTTAACATAATCCGGAAGTTTTTCTATATTTTCAGTAGTTGCTACAAATATAAAATTTACTCTCAGCTTATCCGTATTCTTTTTTGCTTTCATAATATAATCGACATTCTGCATAACTGCGCCGTAAGTATTTGACTTGGTCATTATTTTATGAGTTATCGGATCACATGAATGCATTGATATGTGAATCAAATATTTGTTGTTGCTTTCTATGATATGATCAGCCATTTTAGGAGTCAGAGTAGAGCCGTTTGTTGCAAACATCTTTTCCGCATATTCAAATTGATTAAAATATTCAAGATTCTTCTTAGCCTCGGGCAAAGATAAAAGTTCTCCTGATCCCGTAATATTTATTCTTTCGACTCTTTCCAATACTGGCATAAGTTTGCGTTCATATTTGTCTTTAAACTCCTCAAGATTGAAATACGGATAACTTTCAGGCCGTGAACAAAAAAGGCAGTCCTGATTACACGGAGCGTCAATCTGGACGAATATTGAAGTAGGGTAAGATTCCAAAACGACTTTTTTCTGTTCGTATTCAAGAAAATTAAGATTTCTGTTTGCTTCTACAAGATTTTCTTTATTCATAACTTATATCCCTGTGGTTGCTTGCGCCTATATGATCGCATTTTGTGCAAATGTTTTCCTTTCCGCATTTATGTTTTTCCGCTACATATCTTCTCGCTGTTCTGTAATTTTTGCTGTTCCATATAAAGAAAAAAGGCTTCCATGATGAAAACATCTCAAAATCGTCTTTTTTATCTTCAACCGAACAACAAGGAGATATTGAACCGTCAGCATTTATGGTAATAGCATCCCAAAGCCAGTTGCAAAGTTTTGTCTCGGCATGTTTGAAAGAAACCGCTTTGTCATTATCTCTTACTATATAATTATTATATTCGTCTATCGTAGATACCCAGTCAGGAGCGCAGAAAGGAGCCGTAAATCCTATATCGTTTACGCCGGACTCGACAGCCATTTTTCTGGCGCGTTCTATCTCATGTTCATTATGTTTGAAAACTAAAAACTGCCAGTGAAGATGAGGAGTATTTGATTTCAATTTTCTTTTTGCTGCGGCAATCATTTTAATATTCTCCAAAACCAAAGCAAATTTCCCGTTTTTTCTGTATATTTCATAAGTTTCCTGGCTTGCGCCGTCAAGAGAGATAGTCATTCTGTCCAATCCCGACAAAACGAGCTGTTCTGCATATTCGGGATTCATTTGTATGTTAAGGTTTGTGGAAACAAATGTTCTCGCTTTATA
>JBAYZJ010000052.1:0-9762 GCA_041672565.1 Endomicrobiaceae bacterium | reverse complement strand
AAAAATCGAATGTTTTGCTGATAGGGCCTACAGGAACAGGGAAGACTCTGCTTGCTCAGACTTTGGCAAAAATTTTGGATGTTCCTTTTGCTATTTCTGACGCTACTACTCTGACGGAAGCCGGATATGTCGGCGAAGATGTTGAAAATATTTTATTGAGACTTTTGCAAAATTGTTCTTTTGACGTAAAAAAAGCCGAGAGAGGCATTATTTACATAGATGAAATAGACAAAATTTCCAGAAAATCAGAAACGCCGTCTATAACGAGAGACGTTTCCGGAGAAGGCGTACAACAGGCTCTTTTGAAAATTATTGAGGGAACTGTGGCAAATGTTCCTCCTCAGGGCGGAAGAAAGCATCCTCAACAGGAGTTTATAGCTTTAGATACTACGAATATTTTGTTTATATGCGGCGGAGCTTTTGACGGTCTTGAAAAAATTATAGAGTCAAGATTAAATAAAAAGATTATAGGGTTTAATTCTGAAAATGCAAAAATTTTGAAAGATGAAAAATTAAAAAATAAAGATAAAATATTTGCCGAAGTAGAAACGCATGATTTGATAAAATACGGGATAATACCGGAGCTTGTAGGAAGGCTTCCGGTGATTTCGACATTATCACATTTAGCTGTAAATGATTTGGTGCATATTTTAAATGAACCTAAAAATTCTTTGGTTAAACAATACAAAAAGATTTTTGAACTTGAAGGTATAGAATTGGTTTTTGAAGAAACTGCTTTAAAAGAAATAGCTTCTCTTTCGATAAAAAAAGGTTCGGGAGCAAGGGGATTGAGAGCTATGATAGAAGATATACTGACGGAAACAATGTTTGAAGTATTCCAGATGGGTACAGTTAAAAAATGCATAGTTGACGTTGACGCTGTTCATAAAACTACAGGACCAAAATTTATTTTTAAAGATAAATCTGAGGAGATTGCATGAGTGAATTAGATAAGACGTTAAATGATAAAAACAATGTGCAAGATATTCCGAAAATATTGCCGATGTTGCCGGTAAGAGATATTGTCGTTTTTCCGGCTATGGTGCTTCCTCTTGCGGTAGGAAGGGAAAAATCAATAAGAGCTTTGGAAGAATCGATGACATCTTCAAGATATATTTTTGTCGTTACTCAGAAAAATTTGCAAATTGAAGATCCTTCTCCTGATGATATTTATCAGATAGGAACTATTTGTGAAGTTCTTCAAATGTTGAAAATGCCTGACGGAACTTTAAAGGTTTTGGTTGAGTGCGTATCAAGAGCTGAATGGACGGAATTTAAACTTAGCGATAAAGGATATGTTGAAGTCGGCGTAAATATCTTTGATGAAAACATAGAAAAAACTCCGGAAGTTGAAGCTGTTATGAGAAGAGTAATTTCTTTGTTTGAACAGTATGTAAAACTTAATCCCAGAATGCCGATGGAAATATCTATATCGGTTTCAAACATTCAGGAACCGTCAAAACTTGCGGATACTATAGCATCTCATATTTCAATAAAAAATAATGAAAAACAGTCTATTTTAGAATCAACAAATCCTTTAAAAAGGTTAAATAAAATTATTCAGATTTTGAATGCTGAAATAGAAATTTTAAACATAGAAAGAAGGATTCAAAACAGAGTCAGGAATCAAATAGAAAAGAACCAAAAAGAATATTATCTTAACGAGCAGATGAAAGCGATTCAGAAAGAATTGAAACAAAAAGATGATAACGCAAAAGAAATAGATGATTTAAGACTAAAAATTAAAGAAAGCAGCATGACAAAAGAAGCCAGAGAGGTTGCCGAAAAAGAATTGGCAAGAATGGAAAAAATGATGCCGATGTCTCCGGAAGCAAGCGTCATAAGAACATATATAGAGTGGCTTTTGGATTTGCCTTGGAAAAAACTTACCGAAGATAATCTGGATCTTGTCAGAGCAAAAGAAATTTTAGATGAAGATCATTTCGGTTTGGAAAAAGTAAAAGAGAGAGTAATTGAATATTTAGCTGTTTTATCTAGAGTAAAAAAAATAAAAGGTCCTATATTGTGTTTTATAGGTCCTCCGGGAGTAGGTAAAACGTCAATAGCGAAATCCGTAGCAAGAAGTTTAGGCAGAAATTTTGCAAGGATTTCCATGGGCGGAGTACGAGATGAAGCTGAAATCAGAGGCCACAGAAGAACTTATATAGGCTCCATGCCGGGTAAAATTATTCAGTCAATGAAAAAAGCCGGTTCAAGCAATCCTGTTTTCATATTGGATGAAATAGATAAAATGGGAAGCGATTGGAGAGGTGATCCTTCTTCCGCTTTGCTTGAAGTTTTAGATCCTGAACAGAATTACGCTTTCGGCGATCATTATTTAGATGTTGATTATGATTTGTCTGATGTAATGTTTATAACGACGGCAAATACTTTAAGCAATATACCGACGACTTTATTGGACAGGTTGGAAATAATAAGATTTTCAGGTTATACTGACGAAGAAAAGTTGTCAATAGCAAAGAATTTTCTTATTCCAAAGCAAATGAAAGATCACGGTTTAAAACAGGAAGAGCTGCTTATAGAAGATAATGCAATAAAAAATATTATTGCAAGTTATACTCGTGAATCGGGAGTAAGAAATTTAAACAGAGAAATTGCAAACCTTTGCAGAAAAGCCGCAAAACAGCTGGCATTGGAGAAAGACAAAACAACTTTAACGGTTACAGATAAAAATGTTGAATCTTATTTGGGTATTCCTCATTATGAAAGAGAAAAAATATCCGAAAATGACATAGGTGTTGTAACAGGGCTTGCGTGGACTGAAGTAGGCGGAGAAACTTTGACGATAGAAGTAAACAAAATGAAGGGTAAGGGTATGTTAAATCTTACAGGACAGCTTGGAGACGTTATGAAAGAATCTGTCCAGGCTGCGCTTACTTATGTCAAATCCTCGGCGACAAAATTCGGTATAGATGAAGGGATGTTCAAAGATACGGATTTCCATGTCCATGTTCCTGAAGGCGCGGTTCCTAAAGACGGACCTAGCGCAGGACTTGCAATGGCTACGGCGTTGGCGTCTGTATGTATGGATGTTCCCGTTAAAAAGAAAATAGCTATGACTGGCGAAATAACTTTAAGAGGAAGAGCTTTGGCTATCGGAGGTTTAAAAGAAAAAGTTTTAGCCGCTTACAGAGAAAATATAGAAATTGTTATTTTTCCGGAAGGTAATAAAAAAGATTTGGCGGACATTCCTGATAACATTAAGAAAAAGATCAAGATGATTCCTGTGAAACATATGGATGAAGTAATAGCGTTAGTTTTTCCTGAAAAGAAAACAAAGAATAAAAATAAAAAAAATAGGAGATGAGAGAAATGAAAAAGCATTATTTGCTCACTCCCGGTCCGACTCCGGTGCCTCCTGAAATTGCGCTGAAAGAAGCTTTGCCTATTATACATCACAGAACAGGCGAATTCGGCGCGATTTTTAGAGATATTGCCGACGGTTTAAAGTATGTTTTTAAAACACAAAATGATGTGTTTATAACATCTTCGTCAGGAACGGGCGCTATGGAAAGCGCAGTAGTTAATTTGCTTTCTGCGGGAGATGAGGCTATTGTCGCTTCTACAGGTAATTTCGGCGACAGATGGATAAAACTCTGTGAGGCTTACGGAGTTAAAGTTCATGCTATTATTGCAGAATGGGGAAAAACAATTTCCGCTTCCGAAATAGAAAAACTTTTAAAAGAAAAACCGCAGACGAAAGCTGTTTATACAACTTTTACAGAAACTTCAACAGGGGTTGTAAACGATATAAAAGCGATAGGCGAAGTTGTATCAAAAACGCCTGCTGTTTTGGTTGTTGACGCGATCTCAGGGCTTGTCGGACAGGAATATCACACCGACGATTGGAAAGTTGACGTTACGGTAAGCGGATCGCAAAAAGGTTTTATGCTCGCTCCCGGATTAGCTTTTGTTACGTTAAGTTCCAAAGCATGGAAATTAGTTGAAGAATCAAAACTGCCTAAATTTTATTTTGATTATAAAAAATATAAAAAATCTTTATTGACGGATGAAACTCCGTTTACTCCTCCTGTAAGTTTGATAGTTGCTCTTCAGGAATCAATAAAAATGATAAAAGAACATAAAATAGAGCAGATATGGGAAGACTGCAGACTGCTCGCAAAAGCGTCAAGAGCGGGTATGCAGGCTCTCGGTCTTGAATTATTTGCCGATAAACCTTGTGATGTTGTTACAAGCGCAAGAGTTCCTGAAGAAATAGGCGGTAAGATAGTTAAAGTTTTGAGAGAAAAATACGGTGTTTCTATAGCCGGAGGGCAGGGGGCAGTAAAAGGAAAGATTATAAGATTTGCTCATATGGGATATATAGGCAAAGCCGATATTCTTGTAGGTTTTTCATGTTTGGAAATGGTTTTAAAAGAATTAGGATATAAGGTTGAATTAGGTAAGTCGGTCGCTGCAGTTCAGGAAGTTTTATTAAAATAAATAAGAGAGGGAAAAATGTATAAAATATTAATGACTTATGACAGTCAGGAAGGTTTGGATGAATTATTGAATAATCCGGAGTTTAAAGTTGAAGTTTGCAATAAACCTACTCCTGAAAAGTTCAAAGAAGTTATAAAAGATTATGACGGGCTTATAATACGTTCGGAAGTTAAAGTTATGCCTGAAATAATTGAAGCCGCCGAAAAATTAAAATTTATCGGAAGAGCCGGAACAGGCGTGGATAATGTCGATAAACAGGCTGCTACGCAAAAAGGTATTGTTGTTGCAAATATACCGGGAGGAAATACTATTTCCGCAGCGGAACATACAATAGGTTTGATGTTATCTCTTGCAAGAAATATTCCTGAAGCTTATCAGTCTTTAAAATCAAAGAAATGGGACAGAAAGAATTTTATGGGAAGCGAAATGCAGGGGAAAACTTTAGGGCTTATAGGTCTTGGAAGAATCGGGACGGAAGTTGCAAAAAGAATGCTTGCTTTCGGAATGAAGGTTATCGCTTATGATCCTTTTGCAAATTCTGAAATTGCGGCAAGTTACGGTATAGAAATTAAAACGCTTGATGAAGTTTATGCAGAAGCGGATTATATTTCGATTCATTCTCCTCTTAACGATACGACAAGGGGTATGATAAATGCGGAATCTATTAAAAAGATGAAAAAGGGCGTTTGCATTATCAACTGTGCAAGAGGTCCTATAATTAATGAAAAAGATTTATCTGACGCAATAAAAGCCGGACATGTAAAAGGCGCTGCTCTTGATGTTTTTGCAAAAGAACCTCCTGTTGATTGGACTATAATTGATACAAATAATATCGTTGTAACTCCTCATCTTGCGGCTTCTACAGAGGAAGCGCAGATAAAAATAGCCGAAGAAATGAGCGGAGTTGTTATTGATTTCTTTACAAAAGGATTAATCAGAAATGCCGTTAATGTTCCTACAGTTGACTGGGAAACATATAAAAAGATGTTGCCTTATATAGAATTGTCAGAAAAGATTTCTTCTTTTCAGGGACAGATTATCGAAGGCGGAATTTCTGAAATAGAAATAAGTTATTGCGGAAACATAGCCGCTTTTAATACAAATCCGTTAACGGTTGCATATCTTAAGGGTATTTTAAGCCAGATTTTAGATTTGAAAGTAAATTTTGTTAACGCTTCTTCCGTAGCAAAAGAAAGAGGAATAAAAGTAAAAGAAGCTTTGGTTCACGATTGTAAAGACTATGCCGGTCTTATAGTTGCTAAAGTTAAGACTGATAAGGGCGAATATTCAATATCGGGGACTTTGCTTGACAAGAGCCAGAGAATAGTCAATATAAACGGATTAAATGTAGATGTTGTTCCTGCAGGAAATAAAATATTCATTAATAATACCGACAGGCCCGGCGTTATAGGAAGTTTGGGAACTGTTATCGGCGCGGCATCTGTTAACATTGCAGGCATGAACGTCGGCAGAAAACAGCAGGGCAAAGAAGCTGTAACTGTCGTTGAAATTGACGGTGAAGTAACAAATGACGTCGTAGCTAAAATTTCAAAAATTGACGGCGTAAATATTGTAAAATATGTCGTATTGTAAAAAAAAATGATATTAAAAGCTGACAGGATATACACCATTCTGTCAGCTTTTTTAATTTAATACAATGATAAAAAAAATATTTCAAAATATTAACGTAAAATTTTTTATAGTCTTATTTTTTATAGTTTTTTCTTTATACGGCAAAAGTCTGTTTTTTGGTTTTACATATCTTGACGATGATGTATTGATATTAGATAAACAGGAATACCTTTCATTTTCAAATATAAAAAATATTTTAACTGATACTGTTTTTGCAAGGGGACAGGACAAATTTTGCAGACCGTTGCTTAATTTGTCATTTTTAATAGAAAAATATATTTACGGAGTAAAACCGTGGGGTTATCATTTTACTAATATAATAATTCATTTTTTTGCGGTATTTTCGATATTCCTTTTGCTTTCTTTAAGATATGATAAAAAGAAAGTTTTTGCTGCGTCAATATTATTCGCCTGCCATCCTGTGTTTACTCAGGCAGTAGTTTGGATTCCCGGCAGAAATGATTCTCTTTTGGCTGTTTTTATAGTTCTGTCTTTATATTTTTTCGTCAAATATTTGGATAATAAAAGAAAAATTTATTTATTGCTGCATATTTTTCTTTTTTTATGTTCTCTTTTTACAAAAGAGACAGCCGTTGTCGTTCCTGTTTTTTACGGTTTTTATTTATTGTCTGAAAAACAAAATAAAAAAACGAATATTCTGTTTTCTTGTTTATGGATTTCAGGCATAGTTCTTTATTTATTATACAGAAACTTCGTATTGAGTTATCAGACTTATTCTTATTCTCTTCATGACATGGCGGGTGTTTTTATTCAATCTTTGCCTGCGGTAACTAAATATACGGCTAATATTTTTTTCCCTTTCAATCTTTCTGTTTTTCCTTCTAAAATAGAGGTAAGTTATCTGTTATCGGCGGCGGTTGCGTTAATTTTTGTCTGGTTGGTCATTGCGGCAAAAAAACAATATAATAAAAAAATATTATTTTTTGGTTTTTTATGGTTTTTTTCTTTCCTTCTGCCTACGTTTGTAATGCCTCAAAATCAATTTTATGACCATAGAATTTACCTGCCGATGATAGGTATTCTCATAGTATTGCTTGAATTATTTAAATCTTATAAATCTGAGAAGAAAAATTATTTGTATCTTTTTATGTTTATAATATTTATATTTTTCTCTTATTTATCTTTTATTCATGAAAATAAATTTACGAATAAACAGATTTTTTGGGTAAATGCTCTTGTTGACAGTCCTGATTCCGATATAACAAATGCTTCAGTTGCAGGACTTTTGGATGAAGTAAAAATGTATAAAGAAGCAGAGAAAAAATATTTAAGAGCAATAGAAATAAGAAAATACTCCGGACATTATGTAAACCTTGCGGTTTTATATATTCATATGAAGGAACTGGATAAGGCAGAACAGGTTTTGTTGGATGCGTTGGAGTTAAGAGACAATAATCCGATTATATATTATAATCTTGCTTTAATTTATAGAAGTAAGGGAAATAAAGATCTTGCGATGCAAATGAAAAATTTATATTTGGAAGTATTTAGAGATACAAATAAATACCAAGAACCGGAAGATATAAAAATATGATAAAAAGAATTATTAATTTTTTTAGAAACAAAGAAAAAACGGCTTTTTTAGCGGGAACTCTTTTTTATGCAGGTTATTTTCCTGTTGCGCCTGGTACGGTCGGCTCTTTAGTAAGTCTGCCTGTAATTTTTATAGTTTGTTATTATTTCGGAACTTTAGGGTTATTACTTCTTGTATTGATAAGTTTTATAGTTTCTTTAATATGTGTAAAGGAGATTTTACTTCATACTGAGCATGATCCTTCATATGTCGTTATAGATGAGTTTGTCGGACAGTCAGTTACTTTTTTGGCAATATCAGGTGTTTTGAAAAATAATTTTAACTATTGGTGGCTTTATATAGCAGGTTTTTTATTGTTCAGGCTTTTTGATGTAACAAAACCTTTCCCTGTAAATTATGCCGATAAAAAGATGAATAATGCATCAGGCGTTGTTTTAGATGATGTTTTTGCAGGTATATATGCAGGAATATGTTTATATCTTTTATTTCTGTTATTAAAATAAAGGATATTGTTTTTACATTCAAAAAAAAGTATAATTAAAAATATTTATTAATTATAACAGCGGATTATATGAACGATTGTATTTTTTGTAAGATTATAGCGGGTATAATACCCGTAAAGAAAAAAATTTTTGAAGATGATAAAGTTTTTGCTTTTGAGGATATAAATCCTCAGGCGCCGGTTCATATTCTTATTATTCCAAAAAAACATATTTCCGGGCTTGATTCTGTTAAAATTGAAGATATTGAGGTCTTAGGTCATATTCAGTTAGTGGCATCTAAAATAGCTGAAGATTTGAATTTAAAAGACGGATACCGCTTGTTGACAAATAACGGTATTGATGCAGGGCAGACTGTAGCTCATTTGCATTATCATTTACTTGGCGGAAGGACATTTGCCTGGCCTCCGGGTTAGTAATAAATAGTTTAAGTTTAAAAAAAAGGTGGTGTTAATTTTCAATGGTCAGCGTTAAAGTAAGAGAAGGCGAATCGATAGAAGAAGCAATTAGAAGATTTAAAAGAGAATGTGAAAGAAACGGAATAATGCAAGAGATCAAAAAAAGAGAATTCTATAAATCTCCTAGCGTTGTAAAAAAAGAAAAACTTGCTGAAGCTAAAAGAAAAATTCGTCGTAAAATGATGAAAGACAATAATTGGTCAAGGTAAGTAATGTTGAAAGCAGATATTTTATGTTATTAAATCAAAAGAGGGTGTTTTTATAGTGTTATGCTATAGATGCCCTCTTTTATTTTTTATTTTGAAGAGGTTATATGAATTTAAAGCAGATGTATGAGTTTTTTGTAAGCAACGGAATTGAAAATGATCCTCGCGGAAAGAAAGAGGTTAATATATTATTGGAAGAAAAAAATAAAGAATATAATTCTTTAGATGAAGACAAAAAGAAAAGTTTCGATGTCGATTCTTTAAAAAGCCCTTATAATGATACGCGAATAATTTACGGCAGCGGAGAAGAAAAAATTCAATCCGTTATGGTTGGCATAGATATTGAAACGCCTGAATTGCTTCTTGCAAACCAGCTTAGACTTTCAGGCAGAAAAATAGATATGGTGCTGGCTCATCATCCGGAAGGAAAAGCTTATTCAACTTTTCATAATGTAATCGCTATGCAGGCTGAAATTATGGAAGGACAAGGCGTTCCTGTAAATATATCAGAAAAGCTTATCTCTTCAAGAGTATCTGAAGTCGGCAGAAGCGTCGCCGGTTCAAATCATCAAAGAGTTTTTGATGCGGCGAAATTATTAGAAATTCCTATGATGACTTCGCATACGGTTGCTGATAATCATGTAGTGACGTATTTGCAGACTGAGTTGAATAAAATACAGCCTAGATATTTGAAAGACATAGTGTCTTTTTTGGAAAATATCCCTGAATATAAATATGCTGCGACTTTTTATAACGGACCTTTTATTTTAAACGGTTCCGAAAAGTCTAAATGCGGAAAAATATTTGTGGATATGACAGGCGGAACAGAAGGCCCGCATGAAATTATAGAAAAACTTGCAGATGCCGGCGTCGGAACGATTGTCGGTATGCATATGAGCGAAAAAAATTATAAAGCAGCTGAAAAGCATAATATAAATGTTGTTATT
>JBAYZJ010000051.1:0-9764 GCA_041672565.1 Endomicrobiaceae bacterium | reverse complement strand
TAAAAAATTTTTTTCAATAATATTAACAACGGTAATATTATTTTTTTGCAATACCGCATTTTGTTTTGACCAGGAAACTTTTCTGCAGGATTTTCTTTGGGATAAAGTTTCAAATCTTTCCGTTTCTCAAAGACCTAAAATTATTCTTGTTCTCGGAGGCGGCGGAGCCAGAGGCTTTGCTCATATCGGCGTGCTTAAAGCTTTGAGAGAAGCAAATGTACATATAGACATGGTTGTCGGTACAAGCATGGGAGCTTTGGTCGGAGCGTTATATTGCGCCGGAGTGCCGGTTGAAAAAATAGAAGATATAAGTGAAAAGACAAAATGGGAAGATATAACAAATATGGGTTATATTTCTCTTTTTAAAATGCTGGTGGCTGAAAAATTACTATCAACCGAAAAACTTGAAACATATGTCAGAAAAAATATCGGAGATTTGCAATTTTCACAGCTTGATATCCCTTTTGTTTGTGTGGCGACCGATATCACTACCGGCGAAAAAATAATTTTAAAAGAAGGAAACGTTGCTTTGGCTGCAAGAGCAAGCGCAACGATCCCCGGAGTTTTTGCTCCTGTTGAATATGCTCAAAGGTATCTTGTAGACGGCGGTCTTGTGGAAAATATTCCCGTTTCAGTCGCAAAATTGTTTGATCCGGATGTGGTAATAACCGTGGCTGTCAGCGCCGACATAACAAAAAACCAGTTTAACAATGTGTTTTCAACTTTATTTCAGGCTATTTACATACAAGGACAAAAAAGCGATGAAATGAATTTAAATATGTCGGATGTCGTTATAAAACCAAAAGTCGGGGACATAAGCGCCGTAAATTTAAACAGGGCTAAAGACTGTATTGACGCGGGGTTTATTGCAGGCAAAGAGAGCATAGGGAAAATAAAAGAAACAATAATAAAAAAAACATATGAAAAAAGTTTACGGTAAAATTATTGCTATAACGATTTTATTTGTTTCGGTTTTTGTTTTTGCCGATACATTCAATAACGAGCAGACTCTTATTGAAAAAATATCAAAAGCAAAAACAAACAAACAGCAGGTGCTGTCGAACAGAAATCTTTTGTCTTATTATATGAACCAGAAAAATTATGAAAAAGCTTTTCCTGTATGCGAGCAGATGTTTCGTTTAAAATTGTCAAAAAAACAGAAATATTATCTTTATATGGATGCGGCTGTAACATATCAAAATTTAGGGCATGTTGAAGATTCTATCGAATATTTTAAAGAAGCTGAATATTTATACCCTAAGAAAATTGATCCGAAAATAATGTTAGGAAAAATTTATTTTCAGAATGCTTTGTACGAACTTGCAAAAAATAAATTTTATGAGGCTCTGCAGATAGATATTAAATCTGTTACGGCAAGCATATGGCTCGGCGATATATACAGAGTTCAAAGCAACTTTAAAACGGCTTTGGAACATTACGAATATGCGCAAAAATTAAGAGATAAACTGGATATAACCGTATATTTGCACATTGCCGAAGCGGCGAAAGAATTGGGATTAACGGATAAAGCGGTAACTATATTGGAAAAAATATATAAATCAGACCACAGAAAAGATATAAGCCTTATGCTTGCATCGTTATACAAAGAACAGGGAAGGTATAAAGACGCCGAGGAAAAACTTTCTTATTTGATAAATAACGCAAACGTTAAGGATATTGAGTTGTATGCGAATCTTGCGGCGTTGTATATTTTTTCAAGAGAATATGAAAAAGCGGAAAAACTGCTGCTTGATTTTAAGAACAGCAACAAAACAAACGATAACAGGGAAGTTATAGATTTGCTTTTGGCTGAAGTATATTTCAGCTTATCTGAAAAAGATGCTGCGGAACAATTACTGAAAGAAGTTATGAATTATACTTCTTCGGATTATATTAAACTCCATACTGAACATTTTCTAAAATTTTATAAATAATGCGTCTTTTTGAGAATATGAATTAATTGACACATTTGTTAGTAATTGTTAAAATCTTCAAAGCTGTTAAGATATTTTGAACATCAAAAAAATGGAATAAAAGGAGTTTTTACATGGCTAAGTTTGTGTATTTTTTCGGTGGCGGAAAAGCAGACGGTAACGGCAGTATGAGAAACCTTTTAGGCGGCAAAGGTGCAAACCTTGCGGAAATGGCAGGACACAAAGCACTTAAACTTCCGGTGCCTCCGGGATTTACGATTACGACGGAAGTTTGTACATATTATTACGATCACAACAAGTCTTACCCAAAGGAACTTACAAAACAAGTAGAAGCGGCTTTAAAAAACGTTGAAAAAATTATGGGCAAAAAATTCGGGGATGTAAAAGATCCTCTTTTGGTGTCCGTAAGATCCGGAGCAAGATCTTCGATGCCCGGAATGATGGAAACAGTTTTAAACGTAGGTCTTACCACAAAAACAATCCCGGGTTTAATAGCAAAAACAAAGAATGAAAGATTCGTATATGATGCATACAGAAGACTCATAATGATGTATTCCGATGTTGTCATGGAAAAAGCCGGCGGAATAGAACCTAAAGACGATATGGGAATCAGAAAACAGCTTGAAAGAATAATGGAACAGGCAAAGAAAGCAAAAAAAGTTTCATTGGATACGGAACTTGATACTGAAGATTTGAAACAGCTTTGCGAACTTTTCAAAAAGAAAGTTAAAGAAGTGCTCGGTTCTGCATTTCCTGATGATCCTATGAAACAGCTTTGGGGAGGAATATCGGCGGTATTTTCTTCATGGAACGGAAAAAGGGCAATCGCCTACAGAAAAATTGAAGGAATTCCTGACGAATGGGGTACGGCGGTCAACGTGCAGTCCATGGTATTCGGCAATATGGGAGAAAATTCTGCGACAGGAGTTGCTTTTACAAGAAATCCCGGCAACGGAGATTCAAGATTTTACGGTGAATATCTGGTTAACGCCCAGGGTGAAGACGTCGTCGCCGGCATAAGAACTCCGGCTCCTATCAATGCGGCATCTACAAGCGTTCAAAATAAGTCTGAAAAAACTCTTGAACAGCTTATGCCTAAAGTATATAAAGAACTTTTCGCAATACAAAAGAAATTAGAAAAACATTATAAAGATATGCAGGATATCGAATTTACCGTTCAGGACGGCGTTTTGTGGATGCTTCAGTGCAGAACAGGCAAGAGGAACGGTCCGGCCGCGGTAAAAATGGCTATGGATATGATAAAAGAAAAACTTATAACAAAAGAAATGGCTATAATGAGAGTTTCTCCTGCACAGCTTGATGAACTTCTTCATCCTATCATTAATCCTAAGAGCGAAGCTTCCGCAAAGATTTTGGCGAAAGGGCTTCCTGCAGGTCCTGGCGGAGCAAACGGAATGATAGTGTTCTCAGCTGAAGATGCCGTAGAATGGAATGAAAAAGGCAAAAAAGTAATTCTGGTAAGAGAAGAAACAAATCCTGAAGATGTTGAAGGCATGAGATCCGCCCAGGCTGTACTTACGGCAAGAGGCGGTATGACTTCACATGCTGCTTTAGTCGCAAGAGGATGGGGAAAATGCTGTATTGTAGGATGCAGCGATATAAAAGTTGATTTAGCTAAAAAAACGATGACAATCGGGAATAAAGTTTTTAAGGAAGGCGAGTATATTACTTTAAACGGAACAAAAGGCAATGTTTATGAAGGCGCATTGGAAATGATGGACGCTACAAACAATACTCTTTTATTTGATTTCTTAAAAATATGCGATTCAGTAAGAAAATTAAAAATAAGAACCAATGCAGATACTCCTGAAGATGCAAAGAAAGCCAGATTATTCGGGGCTGAAGGTATCGGTCTTTTTAGAACCGAACATATGTTTTACGGAGAAAAGGCAGACAAACCTTTGTTCGCTTTAAGGAAAATGATAGCTTCAACGACAACAGAAGAAAGGAAAAAAGCGCTGAAAGAAATGTTTCCTTTTATGAAGGCAAGCATTAAAGGCACAATGGAAGCTATGGACGGATATGCCGTAACAATCAGACTTCTGGATCCTCCTTTACACGAATTCATTCCTAGAGAAAAAGTTCAGCAGGAAGCTATTGCAAACAGTTTAAAAATTACTCTTTCAGAGTTTCAGAAGAGAGCTGAAATGCTTCACGAAAGCAATCCTATGATGGGTCACAGAGGCGTAAGGCTCGGAGTCACATATCCCGAAATAACGGAAACCCAGGTAAAAGCAATATTTGAAGTTGCCGCAGAATTGCTGAAAAAAGGAAAGAAAGTTTATCCTGAAATAATGGTTCCTGTGGTATGTTCCGAAAATGAATTGAAAATGCAAAAAGCCATAGTGGAAAAAGTTCATAAAGAAGTTTTGGCTGCTATGAAAATAAAAAAACTTGACTATTCTTTCGGAACGATGATAGAAATTCCGAGGGCGGCGCTTTTAGCCGATAAACTTGCTCAGACTGCAGAATTTTTCTCTTTCGGAACGAATGACCTAACTCAGATGAGTTTCGGATTTTCAAGAGATGATATCGGGAGTTTCCTTGGAGATTATCTGAATTCAAAAATTCTTGCTTCTGATCCTTTCCAAACAATAGATCAGGACGGAGTAGGCGCATTGATAAAAACAGGTCTCACTTTGGGAAGAAAGACCAGAAAAAATATGAAAATAGGAATATGCGGCGAACACGGCGGAGAGCCGAAATCCGTAGAATTCTGCAATTCTATAGGAATGACATATGTTTCATGTTCTCCTTTCAGAGTTCCTATAGCAAGACTGGCTGCCGCTCAGGCTGTTGTTAAGCAGAAAAGTAAAAAATAAAATATGAACGATATTATCGGGTTGGCGCAATTTTATGCCAGCCCGATAATATGTCACAGGGATTTTTATGAAATTAATAAAAAAAATTCATACGGCTTTATTTTTAACGGGCATTTTATTCTTCGGATCATATTTATATGCGGATACATTTCAGAAATCTGTTTCTTACGGCGGAGAAGATATACTTACGATAAATCTTTTGAATACGGGTTTTTCTCCTAACGGCGACGGAATTGCGGATGAGCTTGTTTTTAATTTTAATTTTGTAACCGATAAAGTTAAAATCAAAAATTGGCGTATAGAAATTATCAATTTGCAGACTAATGAGGTTATTGAAACTTTTACTTCAGGTATGGGAATACCTAAAATATTAAAATGGGACGGAGTTCAGAAAGATAAAGGAATAGTAGAGGGCGTTTATAAATATGTTTTTACTGCGGTAATAAATGACAGGAATATATATAAGGAACAGAGTGATATAATTCTTGATATTACTCCTCCTTATCTTTCTTTAAAGTCTTCGGCTAATATGGTTTCCTTAAAAGACAATCAATTTACAAAAAATATTGTTTTTATAATAAGCGTCGGCGATGAAAGCGCAATAGACATAAACAAAAGTAAATTGGGCATAGAAAACTCCCGCGGCGAAGTTATAAAAGAGTGGTTTTTTTCATCTACGAAATATATTCCTCAGAGAATCGTTTGGGACGGGAAGGACTCAAAAAATAAACAGGTCCCGCCGGGAGAATATAAAGCTGTTTTATCTGTGTTTGATATAGTTGATAATAAAGGAACGGCTTCTCAGGATATAACTGTTTTTGACAAGCTGCCTTCGGAAGATCTTTCGGAGATAAAAATAGAAAAGGATCCCAGAGGTTTGGCTATAAATTTATACAGCGATATTTGGTTTGACACTGAAGGTTCAAAATTCAAAAAAAATGTTCAGAAATCTTTAAAAAGAATAATCAGGTTATTAAAAGAATATCCTGAAAATCGTGTTTTAATCGAAGGTTATTCAAACTTTGCCGAAAGTGATAATAAAAATATGGAAAAATCAAGACAAAGAGCGAAAGATGTTTTTTATTATTTTGTAAAAGAGGGTATATTAGCCGACAGAATGCAGTTTGTCGGTTACGGAGAAGACACGTCTTTGAATTCCAACATGGTATATCAGGGCAGAAGTTTAAACAGAATAATAAGCGTTGTTATGCCTTCCCAGCATATGAATAGAAAAAAATCGTCTTATAAAAATTAAATCAGATATTAAATGATGATAAAAGCAAATCAAAACGGAAACAGGATTGGTATAATCTTGTTTCCGTTTTGATTGTATAAACAATCCTTTTTTTATAAAATACTATAAAAATATAATAGAGGTATATATAAATGTTAAAACCGAAAGTTTCTATAGTCGGATGCGGTAATGTCGGGATGAGATATGCTTATGCTCTTATGATAAGCGGTACGGCGAGACAAATTACTTTAATTGATTATAATATAGAAAAAGCCGAAGGCGAAGCTATGGATTTGTCTCACGGAGCGCCTTATACGAATCCCGTTGAAATAGTTGCCGGAACATATAAAGATGTCGCCGGTTCCGATTTGATTGTTATAACCGCCGGCAAGAAACAAAAACCGGGGCAGACAAGAGTGGATTTGTTGAAAGATAACATAGCGTTATTCAAAACGATAATACCTGAAATCGTAAAATACGCTCCAAACGCAATTCTTCTGATAGCTTCAAATCCTGTCGATATTTTAACTTATGCCGCATATAAAATATCGGGTAAAAAATCGTCTGCAGTGATAGGTTCGGGAACTTTGCTTGATTCGGCAAGATTCAGATATGAAATTGCAAAGCATTGTAATATTGATACAAGAAGCATACACGCATATATTCTCGGCGAACACGGCGATACGGAATTCCCCGTATGGAGTAAAGCGACTGTAGGCGGCGTCAATATAGATAAATACTGCATGCTGTGCGATAATAAACCAGACTGCAATCATAAAGAAAAATTGGAAGAGATATTTAAAAACGTTAAACATTCGGCGTATAGCATCATTGAAAAGAAAGGAGAAACTTCATACGGCATTGGTCTTGCTCTTGTAAGAATTACGCAGGCGTTGCTGCAGAATGAAAATGCAGTGCTTCCTGTATCAGTTCTTGTTGAAGATTTTTGCGGAATAAACGACGCTTATTTGAGTTTGCCAGCCGTTATAAACGCCGAAGGCGTAAGACAGGTACAAAAACTCGAATTCAACGAACAGGAAAAAGGGTCTTTTGTAAAGTCGGCTTTAATTTTAAAGGAACTTTTAAAAGAGGTAGGTTTTTAACTTACGGAGTAAAAAATGAATAAAAATTTTGCATATATTATATCGGTTGGTTTTATAACGGCGTCTCTTATTTTAGGCATATTCTTTGTAATTGCAAAACAACCCGGACAGACTATAAAAGTCGTCGGGCAGGGGAGTAAAAATATAGTTTCCGATATAGCGAAATGGAATATAAATATAAGTAAAAACACGGGAATCAATAACCAGCAGGAAGGTTATTCGGCAATCAGGAGCGATCTTAAAAAAATTAAAAAGTTTTTAAACGACAATAATATAGAAGACAAAGATGTTTTGATCGAACCTGTGACATCGTATCCTTTGTACGGTAATAACGGCGTCAGCGGATATTCGTTTAATCAAAGAGTTATCGTAAGATCAAGCGATGTTGCGAAAATAGAAAATATGGCGCTGGATTCGGACCGAATGTCTAATGCCGGCATTTTTCTGCAGAATTCGGCTATAGAATATTTTATTTCGAATCTTGCCGAAATGAAAGCGGAGATGTTGGCTGTTGCGACTTCCGATGCTAAATTGAGAGCGGAAGAAATTGCAAAAAGCACGGGGAATAAAGTTTGCGGTCTGGTTTCTGCAAAATCAGGCGTATTTCAGATAAGGCAGCCTTTATCCACTGAGGTTTCGGATTACGGTATTTATAATACGTCATCAAAAGAAAAAGAAATTGTTGTTACTGTTTCGGCTGTATTTAATATAAAATAACGGAGCACATATAAATGTCAAAAATAGACGGGAAATTAAAAACGGAAAGCATTTTGATACACGGAGGGCAGGAGCCTGATCCTAATACCGGATCAATTGCCGTGCCTATTCATCAGACTACGGCATATCAATTTGAGAGCACTCAGCATGCCGCGGATTTGTTTGCTTTAAAACAGTTCGGAAATATTTATGTAAGGCTTCAAAATCCTACAACGACGGTTCTTGAAAAAAGAATGGCTTTGCTTGACGGAGGCGCCGGAGCCCTTGCCGCATCAAGCGGTATGGCCGCAATCTCGCTGGCGGTTTTAAATATTGTGCAGTGCGGAGATGAGATAATTGCCTCTGACAGCCTTTATGGAGGAACATACACTCTGTTTTCGAATACTTTTAAAAAATTCGGAATAAAAACGCATTTTACCAAGATGTCTGATTTAGACGGAATACAAAAACTTATAAACAAAAAAACAAAAGCGATATACGCCGAAACTTTGGGCAATCCTAAACTTGATATTTCGGATATTGAAGAGTTGGCAAAACTTGCTCATAAGAATAATATTCCTTTAATAGTCGATAATACTTTAACGCCTTATATTTTAAAACCGATTGAATACGGAGCTGATATTGTTGTTTATTCTGCGACAAAATTTCTTTGCGGTCACGGAACATCATTGGGAGGCGTTATTGTTGATTCGGGAAAATTTGATTGGGACAACGGAAAATTCCCTGTTATAAGCGCTCCTGACGAATCATATCACGGCTTAAAATTTATAGAAGAGTTTAAACAGTTAGGAAATGTCGCATATATTATTAAAGCAAGATTGAATTTAATGAGAGATTTAGGTTCCGTTATATCGCCTTTTAATTCTTTCCTTATTTTACAAGGGCTTGAAACTTTGCATTTAAGAATGCAGCGGCATTGTGAAAATGCCGCACGAATCGCTGAATTCTTAAGAGGCAATAAGAATGTCGCATGGATTAATTATCCTGGATTTGAGGATAATAGTGAATATAAGAAAGCCAGAAAATATCTTAAACAATATTCCGGATCGCTGATAGGATTCGGCATCAAAGGCGGCATAAACGCAGGAAAAAAATTTATAGAATCTTTGGAACTTGTTTCTCATGTCGTAAATCTTGGAGATGCAAGAACTTTGGCGACGCATCCTGCTACTACTACACATCAGCAATTAACAAAAGAAGAACAATTGGCTTCAGGCGTAACGGAAGATTTTATAAGATTATCGATAGGCATAGAAAATGCTGAAGATATTATTGCCGATATAGATAACGCTCTTAAAGAATCACAAATTTAGCGAGAGGTAAAAATTTTGGTTAAAAAAGCATCAAGCAGAAGCGTGGGAGCAGTTAAAACCCAATACTTTACTTTCAATGATTTAATTCTTGAAAATAAACATAAATTGCCTCAGGTTACAGTAGCATATGAAACATACGGCGCTTTAAATGAAAAGAAGAACAATGCAATTTTAATAGCGCATGCTTTTACGGGTGATGCCCATTGCGCGGGCTATCATGACGGCGATGAAAAACCAGGCTGGTGGGAAGGCATGATAGGCCGTAAAAAAGCGTTTGATACAGACAAGTATTTTATTATTTGTTCAAATGTTTTAGGCGGATGTCAGGGAACTACCGGCCCGTCTTCAGTAAATCCTGCTACGGGGAAAGAATACGGGACTGATTTTCCGGTGATTTCAATGGCAGATATTGTTAAAGTTCAAAAAAAACTTATAGATTATTTGGGGATAGAAAAGCTTTTTTGTATCGCCGGAGGTTCAATGGGAGGGATGCAGGTTTTGCAGTGGGTTATGTCTTATCCCGAAAAAGTGCGTTCCGCAATACCCATCGCTTCCACAATGAGGCATACTCCTCAGCAAATTGCTTTTAATGAAGTCGGCAGGCAATCAGTAAAAGCAAT
>JBAYZJ010000050.1:0-9835 GCA_041672565.1 Endomicrobiaceae bacterium | reverse complement strand
TTCGTATGTATTTTCTATATCATCAGCAGCATCTTGTCCTAAAGCTTCAATAAATTCTGCTTTAGTAAAGCTAAATGTAATTTCCTTTGGATAAATATTATTGAATGGATCAATAACCTCTTCATCTTCAGGCATAGTGTTATATATTTCATTACCATTAACAGTTAAGATTAACTGGTTAACAATATTAAACGGAGTTACAGGATGATTTTCATAAGCTACTGTGAAAGTAATTTCTTCATCATCTTCATAAGCATTTAAGTCAAATGCATAGACTTTTTCATTAGGATTTTCTTCATCAATCTTGAGGTTATCAAGTTCTACGATAAATCCATCGAAACCTTCCCATGTCAATACAACATCTGTAGCAGATACATTGTTGTAAACGGTAATGCTTTGTGAATGTGTATAATTATTATTGATATCTCTTGCTTTCGCACGGATATAGAATTCTGTTACACGAATAACAGGAGCTTCAAAGTTTTCAATTGTAAGAGTTTCTAAAGTATAATCATTGTCAGCAGGCATAGGAACAACAGTAGAAACTGACTGCATCCAGTTTTCATTGTCAATACTGTATTCAACTGCTACAAAGTTAATACCTTCATAATTAGCAATCTGAAGTTCGATATTACCATCAATTGCACCAGGACCATTTGAGAATAAATAATAATCAACTGTTCCCTGAGTGTTTTCATATGGTAATACATTTCTGTCACCATTATTAAATGATAAGAATGTCATATCAGCATAAGCATCTGTATTATTAAAGAGTACTGTTACCCAGTGACCTTCAGTATCTTCATTACCAATGAAGTCTTTTCCAATAGCTTTGAATCTGAAGTAACCTTCAAGAACTTCATCAGCAGGAAGAGTAAACAATACTTGGTCATCTACAACAGGCATAGGATCAGAAGTTTCCAAATCGCCCCATGGATCATTATAATTTTCCTTGTATTGATACTTGATAGTTGCTGTATGAGCAGGATCAAATTCTTCAGTTACATCAACAGCTGTAATTACGACAGGAGTCATTGTATCAGCAGGTAAATTAAAGATATTGATTTCTTCATCATCTTCATAATTGATTTGTAAAGCATTAACAGCAGTAATCTGCATTTCAGCAGGACTTGCGTCAACTAAGATTTTGTATTCTTCTGAAACTGCATAGTTACCAGCTCTGTCGCGTGCAACAAATCTGATATAATAATATGTATTAGCTTCTGCAGGATCATCAATACCATTGAGTAAATCATTGTCTATACCATCTGTTAATGGATTTCTTGCATTCCAAACATTGTCATCATTGCCATCAAAGTTAGCTGTATGCCATTTTCTGTAGTAAACATCATTATCGCTAACGATATGATCCTGACCAGCCCACTGGAATGTTAAGGAAACAAAATCATCTGTGTTAACAAGGATTTCATTAACATCGAAGTTAAATGGAACATCAGTTCCAACTTTAACAGCATGAACAGCTTCGTCACCGTAAGGTGAAGTTTCTGCTGAGTAGAATACACCAACAGGTTCTGCTGAAAGGTTATTAATCACAGGAGCAATATTATCAATAAATACCCATGTTGAAGGAGTTTGTCTGTAATCTACAGGTTCTCCGTTTACATATGGAACTGCTCTGAATTCATGAATTCCCTGAGCAAAGTTTCTGGTATCAACTGAAATTGTCCATGGAGTAATAACGATTGGTAATGGATTTCCATTTACAGCGTCTCTTAATGCCTTAGGATCTGGTATTAACTGATCAGCTAATACAGGAACAACTGCTGGATTATAAACACCATCATTATTTAAATCAATACCATAGCGAACATTATATGTTCCGATTGGTAAGTTAACAACTTTTGACCACTTCTGATGATCGTCATTCCATTCAAGTTCTGCAATAACTTCATCATTAGCAACTAAATGAACACCAGGTACCCATGGTAAACCATCATACTGAGGTACATCACTTCTGAGTAATTCAAAAGTAATTGGGAAACGGTGTAAATCTTCGTTATAATCTTCATGATTTTCAGGTAATACTCTGCTTACTAATCCACCAGGGATTCTTTGCCAAGCATTTCCTACTTTTCTTTCAAAGCTGATAGCATCAACTTCTTCCGGTAAAAGATTTCCGTTGTTTTTATGAATATCAGCTGTAAAGACTTTTTGACCTGCTAATATGTTGTTGTATTCTTCGCCATTAAATTCAACAGGTGATTTAATTTCAGCAATAATATCATTAACATAGACTACATTAACGATAAGATCAACTGCTATTTGTCTTTCATCTACTTTTAAATAATAACCAGGAGCAATTTCTCTTACAAGGTAACCATTGTAAGTTGTAGCATTAAAAGAATCTCCTGTGAAGCTCATTTGACCTAAGCCAATTATTCCCTGATTGCTATAGTAAGTAGTAAAATTGTTAAAGAGACTTTCAAGATTTTCTTCTTCTAATTCTACATAATTTTCATCTTCTGTATCAATCATTAAAAGACTTTCAATATCTCTTAAATTTCCGGCTAAATCGCCTTCTAAGTTATCAAGAATGTCTCTTCTGAGAGCTACGAATCTGTGTTGTCCTTCTTCCTGATGTTCAGCATAATCAATATTAAATTCATAATATTGAGCATTGCCGCCGCCGAGATTCCATGCTTCATGATCATAAAGTGCCGGCATCCAGGTTCCGTCTGGTTTTTGCTGGAATAATCTGACAGGTTCCTGACCATAAGCAAAGTCAGTTTCTGTTAAAGTAGCACGATTAATAAGTAATCTGAGATCAGCTCTTCCATGTCCGTCTTCACTATTTCTAATAGTAATTTCAGGAATTCCGTTTGTAACAGCAGGAATTTCATGAATTGTCGGATCACTTATATCATGAATATAATGTGTAATTGGTGTAACAGGTGCTTTATTATCTACATTAACTGTAAATGTAGTATAAGATACATTGCCTACTCTGTCTTCTGCAACTATTCTTAAATGAACAGGTTCGAAGAAATCAGTTCCTAAGAATGTATTTCTGCTTCCACCTTTAAGATCCCAGTTACTTAATTGATAATAATCAGATCCCTGAACTCTTTCAAGTCTTTGAATGTCAATTACCGCTGTTCTCCAGCCATAATTATCATCTTCATCATCTGTATCAACACCAGTTAAACTCCATTCAACTCTAAGATTTTGAGTATAAGAGTCTAAATTGTACAATACATCTTCATTATTTGGTTCTACATCATTAATATCATAAACAGGCCAGTTACCATCAACAGTAATTAAGGCTGGTTTATGAGCTGACATATAGTTATATCCTGCAACAGGATAATTTACTACAGGAGCATTAAACCATGGAGCTCTGTTGTCAATTCTGAAACCAACATAATTCCAGATTGCTGTAATGTCCTGTTCATCGTTGATTGGGTGTGTTGGAGTTAATTCAACAAAGAATTCATAAAGAATATCTTGATTTTCTGCAATTGCATATTCTGAACGAGGCACAAAGAGATAAACTCTTGGATTTGCCATATTATGGAATTGTGCAGCATCAATCCATCCTTCACCATCAGGCATAAAGGTATAGTCATTATCTTCTGTATGGTAAGGTTCTCCTGCTAAATCTACAGGAGTAGCTTCACCCATCCATTCGCCTCTAACTACATTATATGCTCTTTTCATTAATCTGAACTGGTCAACACCATTTAATCCATCACCTAAAGTTGTAAAATTAACATTAACTCTGAGTTGGTTAATATAATTTTCTTCATCTTCTGGATTAAGATATTCTGAATTAACTGTTGTGACATTATCAAATGACCATAAATTATCTTCTTCATCATAATCATGAGTATAATCAACTGATAATTGTTCGTCATCATTTGTATGATTTACATCCCATAACTCGATATCATAACTAATAGTAAATATAGGATTAACTATATGAACAGGTCTGTCTTCTAAAACGATAGTTTCAGAATTTCCGGCATAGTCATATGATGTAATCTGAACGAAGTATGTTCCCGGTCCGGGACCTGCCGGAGTTGAGCCTGTATCAAAATTCCATGCAAATGGATAAGCAGTGTTATTTAAGTTTTTAAAACCAGTTGCAGGATTATTTGCAGAAATATTATCAAGCATTAAAACCATATTTGGATTCAATACTGTTCTTGTAGCACCGGCTACAGGACCTGCCGGAATAAATTCATCATCAGCATTTTTTTCTGCACTTAAAATCTGATATTCAACTCTTTGAACATCTGGCCAGTTTTCATATCCGGAACTAATATTAAGAACATTAGCGCCAGCACTTAAATAATTGTATTCAATACTGTTTTCAAATGTAACATTAGTAGGTACTGGTGCTACATCATCAACAACTGTCACAGGTACATATCTGTCAACAATATATCTCTGCTGAGTAATAGCTGTTGTTCTGACATAGAATTGTCTTTCTTTTGCAATATTTGCAACTCTGTTTTGACCTGTTCCGGTAATACTTGTAATTTCATAACCGGTAAAATCTGGGTTAATAATTGCAAGGTTTGTACCAGTCTGAGTTACTGCAGTATTCGCAGGCCACCAGTTATATCTTTCTTTGTTTGATAAATTCCAGTTAGCCTGATATGGTGGATGCGGATCAAATAAATCTGCGGTATATTCTATAGCACCATATGATAAATTGTTGCTATAATCAAGGAAATCACCATCTTGATATTCATCAGCATCATAACCAATATTATCAAGGTCATAATATAACTCGAATCTGACACCCTGAATAGAACCAGCATTATCACTTACTAAAGCTTCAAGTAAATGTCTGCTGTCAGCAGTTTCTGTTGAAGCAGCAACTGATACATTTGGATAACCTGCAGCTGTTACACCCGCTAATTGAATAGCAGTCTCTGCCGGATTGAAATAGAATGGTTGAGTATATACAACTGTGTTACCAATCATATCTCTTGTATAAATCTTAATGTCATACATACCAACTGCAAGATCAAAAGCCGTTACAGTTGTGTTAGAATGTTCAGTATCAATTGCAATTTCACTTAAATCAAAAACAAATCTACGAGATACCGGACTTGTTGCAGGAGTAACTGCTACAGTATATGCTTTATGAGCTTTTAATGCGTTCATAAAGATATTGTCTATATCTGTTTCCGGGCGAGGGATTACCTGCATATAAGTATTTTCTTGATCTAAATTAATTCCTGTTCCAACTACTGTACCGGTAATAAATGGATCAGCAATACTTGCTGTAATCTTTGTCCAGTCATTTTCAGTAGTGATTGGAGTTGTTGTATTATAAGTATAGTCAACAGTTTCTGTTTCATTGTCTTCAGCAAGGTATTCAATAGAAATTCTGTTATCAACTAAAACTGGAGCTAAATCATCAACTCTAACCTGAGTAGTTCCTGATGTTACTGTATGCTGAATACCATAAATATTGGTATAATCAACAGTAAATACATCATAAGGAGTATTTGCAGGAATTGTTGCTGCTGTTCTTGTCCAGTTAACATTTACATTACTTCCTGTTGCTGCAATAACTCCAGCAGCAGCCGGATTAACGAAGCTTGTTACAGCATGCTGAGATCTCATTCTGAAGCTGTTAGTTAAAATTGCAGATGTTACATTCGCTGAAGTCGCACCTGTTAAAGCATAGAAGTTTGGAGTAACTGTTACGCTAAGAGGTTTTCCTGAAGAAATATAATTAGAAATACTTGGATTTCCACCAGCTACAGTAACAGTACTTATTGTGCTAAGACCGTCAACTCTTACAGGTAAACTATAAATCTGTTCAAATACAGGTTTACCATGAGGATGTCTCTTGGTTCTGACTTTGAAATTAATATTTTGACCTTGTGTTAGACCTGTTCCGTTTGAACGAACTCTGTATGTAGCAATAAACACGCCAGGTACCAATTCTGAATCTTCATCAGTTTTCTGAACAGTATTCATATATTCAAATGTAATACCATTAATTGTAGTACCACCTGTCGTTTCTGCCCAAGCCTGAAGTTCATCAATATAGAATGCATGTGCTACATTGATTTCTATATCCAGAGTAGAATAATTAACACCTGAAGTAATTGTTTTTGCTAATGGAGCAAAAAGATAAATATCTGTATTTGCTGTAGGTCCACCAACTTTTGTTGCAAATTTTAATGGTGATGTTGTAGATGTATTAATTGGTGTTCTTAAAACAACATTACCATGATGAATAACAGGTACAATAGCTTCATTGGAAACTTCTACCTGTCTGGTAGCAGTTGTAAAGTTACCTGTTAAGTCTTCTAATCTTGCTGTAACAGTAAAGTTGTTACCTATATTTGATTTAACTTTAAAATCGAAGTCAGGATTAGCACCTTTATTAATGCTCATTACCCAACGACCGTTGCTGAAAGTAATAAAACTTGCATCAACCGGCCAGCCTTTGCCTGCAACTTCAAAATCAGCAAATTCTAAATATTCTTCAGGATTATTAGGATTAAGCACTGACGACTCATCACCAATAAATCTGAACTGCATGAAATCATCTAATCCAGCTAAGTAAACGATTGGTTTTGAATCTGGATTAGTATATCTGACATCATCAAAAACGATTTCCATAGTCACATTATCATTTGGAATAACGTAATTATGATTTTGCTCATCAAATGAATAATTTAAACTATGAATTTTAATTGTTCCCGGCTCAAATACAGGAGCTGTATTATCTGCGATAAGAACATTAGGATCATTGTATTTGTAAACAACCTGATAATTAGGATCTTCGACTCCGTTTTCATATTCTACATTGTAAACAACCTTGTAGAATAATGCATAACGATCAGCTACTTCTAATAAAGGCTGAACAGTATTTAAATAATAATAATCAACAATAGGATTATTATCTTCGTCAAGTTCAAATTCTCCTGTTTCTTGATCAATTACATACTGAACTGCTAATTCAACCCATTGAACAGATCCTTCTGCAGGATAATCTTCTGTATCAATATCCTGTGGAGGATAAATGTAAACAGTGTGAGGAGTTAATTTACTAATAGCAAGATTAGCACGGTTATTTACATCATCACTTGGTGTTTCAGGTAATAAAGTTAATTTAATACCATAATTTTCACCATGTCTGATATAAGGTGCTGTTGCTGAATCTGTAAATAAATTTACAGCAGTCTCATCAGTAAGAACCTGGAATGCAACTATATTAGCATTTCCTTGTCCCTGGTTTGTAAAATTAACAGTAATGTATGGATTGCTGTCTGTGTAATACTGTGAATTCTGTCCACCAATATGATCGAATGGTCTGTAGTTTACATGACCTAATCTGTCTTCAAGGTGTCCAAGATTAAAGACTAATGACGTTCCTTCTATTACAGGATTATTAGGAATTAACTGATAGTATGCAGTAAGATCCTTGCCATTAGTATTTTCCACTATTACAGGTTCTGCAATAGTCCAGCCTGATAAATTTGGATTAGCTGCAAGAATGTTTTGAATGCCTTCTTCATCAATACCAACACCAGGAGCATCAATAATATCTATCTTGATAAATAACGCATGATCTTCAGGGAAAGGTTTTGATTCATCATCTACAAAAATATTTGCAGGTCTGTATCTTTTTAAGTATTGTGCATGAAGTGGTTGAGTGATAGTATGGAAGTTTGGATTATTCTCTAATGTATTAAGAACTCTATCAAAACTTGCAATATTCTGAACAGATGTCGCGTAATTTAAAAGAGTGTCATCTAATTCAGGTGCAATAGCTATTTCATAGTATGCAACTCTGTATCTTGGATGCTCTTTATCATAAGCAACATGAATAAGATTTGTTTCTCTTTCAAAATCTTCTGTTAAGAAATATCTGTAACGAAGATCAAGAGCTACTCCATCTTCATATTTTGTCCAGACAGACGCATGATCAGGATCAATAGTCCAGTCAACAGAATAACCGTAAACTGTATGTTCTACTACTCCTGAACCTCTGACAAGTTCAATTTCAAGCTCTACAATATCAGTTTCAGCAGTAATTGACTGTTGAGGTGTTAAAGTATAGTTCTGAGGAAGGATATATCCGTCTTCAGGAACACCGTCAATGATCTGATCAAAGTATCCTCTTACAGGAGGAAGCGTTGTTTCTGCTCTTTCACTATAGAATTTAACTTCGCTAATGAATTCAAGTTCAGAAGCAAACCAATCAGGGATACTTTCAAATCCGGCACTGTAATGTACAAATGAAGGATTTGGTAAAAGTATCATCTGATGTTCATAAACATCATCTGCTTCATGATTATTTTCAACTGTTAATCTGAAAGTGATAATTCTTGGATTAGCCACATCATAATCCCAGTTGATATAAGTTAATGTATTAACATCAAATGTCCAGTCAAAATCATATTCATTAATTCCTACATTGCTTTCTAAGCTTCCATTAGGAATTGCTCTGAATATTGGATTTCCGTTTTCATCATAATAATCATCATAATCATCATGATCCGGAGCAAGATTCATTGCTACATGATATTCTAATCTGTTAGCTACCTGGTCATTTAAAACAGTTCCTGTTTCAACATCAGCTGATAAATTAATTTCACCCATACCGCTGTATAATGAATGGATTTCATTTTCTGAAATACCGGTTGCATCATCTACAGGTCTGATAACCATATCTCTGATATTAGGTTCAGGACTTACAAAATTAACATGTGCAAAATATTCAGCATGGTCATTGTAATATTCACCATTAACCCAAGGTAATGCAGGGTTATTCTCTCTGTTTGGGTTACCGGCTGGATCATTTGGTAATGTAATATGTACAAGTACATTAGTAATATCGTCAAGGTTTTCATGATTATCAATCATTGCTCTGATTGTGAATGATTTATATAATCTTCCGTTAAGTACTGGTACAGGTTCTCCTGTTGCATCATCAGGAACAAACTCAGTATCTAAATATTCACCAAAGCCTACAATACCATAAACATTGTTTTCTTCATCTTCAACATCAATATAATCATAAATGTCAATTGAAACAACATTATTTGGAGCTGTAGCAAACTGATTTGTAATCGGAGTACCGTTTGTATTAAATATTCCTAAAGCCCAATCATAAACAGGATCACCATTTACATCAAATCTTACAGCAGGTAAGAAATCATTTGTAGTAACTGTGAATTCAATGATATTGTTTAATTCTGAACTTTGTAAGTTAGTAATGTTATAAGCAATAATACGGTCAGTATTGTTTAATGTTACAGCTGTATCATTAAACACTGTAATTTTTGGATTTTCGTTATCAATACGAAGAGGTTCAACTGCAGGAGCTACTTCAGGATAACGATAACCTTCGTCTAAAAATCCATCTTCTCTTACAGGTCTGATAGTATAATGAAGTTCAAAGTCTTCTGCAGCAAGTGCATCGACGATTAACTCATTATATGGATATAATTCTGTATTGAATTGATCTGTTGCACTACCGGTAGTACCATTAAATATAATAGGAAGAGTAGCATCATTTTTATCTACTTCTTGTTCCCATGTCATTACTACTGTGCCGTCAAGTCTTTTTAACTCAAACACAGCATTTACTCTATCTTCAGCATTTACAGCATTAACAATCGGATTAGCAAAATTAAAATCAACGATATCGTTAATTCCGTCTTTTGCCGGATTCCATGTGTGATTATAAGCAGCTCTTGCATCACCAGGTGAAAAAGCAAATACTTCTTCGTCACCTAAATCTTCGATTGTAAAAGCAAGTGGAAGAACTAAATCTTCATTATTCCAGGAATGTGCAGGAGTTTCTACTAAAGCAAAGCTTGCTGTTACATGAGCA
>JBAYZJ010000049.1:0-9918 GCA_041672565.1 Endomicrobiaceae bacterium | reverse complement strand
AATCAATATTATTGCCGTAAAAAGACAGATTCCTTTTGTTAATGATGACGGACAAACCGACATAAAAGAAGATACAAACGTCGCTCCGGGTCCTGATGATGAAATTTTAGAAAATGACGTTTTGGTTGTAGTAGGTAAAGAAGAAGAATTAGAAAAGTTAAAAAAATTATAAAGGTATTTATGGATATAAAGAAACAAGAAGAACTATTGGAAATGGCAAAATTTTATTTTTTGAACAGCAGATTTGACGAAGCTATTACAGAATTTAAAAAAGTTTTAAAAATCAATCCTTTAAATGCAGACGTTTATTGCAATTTGGGTTTGATATACGAAAACAGAAAGCAGAGAGACGAAGCAAAAAAAATGTATGAAAAATGTTTGGAAATAGATAAAAACAATAAAGTCGCAAGGGAACATATTAATAAACTTATAGGATTTAATGATGAACAGGATTGATTCAATACTTAATGAAGCGATGGATAAAATTAAAACGGCCGAACTGGATACAATTGAAAATATCAGAGTTGAATACTTAGGCAAAAAAGGTAAAATAACTGAAATATTAAAGACGCTTTCATCTTTGTCAATAGAAGAAAAGAAGCAGGTAGGTTCAGAGATTAACGCCGCAAAAAACACTCTCAATGATGCTGTTGAAAATAAGAAAAAAGAGATTACAAACAAACTTTTGGAAGATAAGATGAAAAATGAGAAGATTGATGTTTCTTCGGCGTTTTCATTTGCGTTTCCTAAAGGACATTATCATATAATAAATCAAACTATAGAAGAAATGAGCGATATTTTTGTTTCTTTGGGGTTTGATGTCGCCCAAGGCAGAGAAATAGAAACGGACTGGTATAATTTTGAGGCTTTAAACATTCCGAAAGACCATCCCGCAAGAGATACTCAGGATACTTTTTATCTTGAAAATTCTGCTAATCTCTTAAGAACTCATACTTCTCCTGCACAAATACATATTATGGAAGAATCAAAACCTCCTATAAGAGTTATAATACCGGGAAGAGTTTACAGAAATGAGGCTACGGATGCGACTCATTCGGCAATATTTCATCAAATCGAAGGTTTAGTTGTCGGAGAAAAAGTAACTTTCGCCGAATTGAAAGGTACTTTGGCGCTCTTTATTCACAGGCTTTTCGGCCAGGAAGTTGATCTCCGTTTCAGACCTTCACACTTTCAGTTTACAGAACCGTCTGCCGAAGTGGATATAAAATGTGTTTTGTGCGGCGGTAGAGGCTGCAGAGTCTGCAAAGGTTCCGGCTGGCTCGGCTGCGGAATGGTTCATCCTAATGTTTTCAGAGCCGTTAAATATGACCCTGAAAAATATACAGGATACGCTTTCGGACTCGGAGTCGAAAGATTTGCAATGTTTAAATACGGCATTGATGATATGAGAGTGCTGTATGAAAACGATTTAAGAGTTTTAAGACAATTTTAATATTATAAAAGAGGTTATATATAAATGAAGATTTCGTACAATTGGCTCAAAGACATAGTTGATTTCGATTTGCCTCCGCAAGAGCTTTGCCATATGCTGACTTCTTTAGGAATTGAAACGTCTGTTATCGGCGGCGGAATTGAATGGAGCGGCGTTATTACGGCAAAAGTTTTGGAAAAGCAGAAGCATCCGAATGCCGATAAACTTTCAATATGCAAGGTTAATGACGGGAAAAAAGATTACGAAATAGTTTGCGGCGCAAAGAATGTCGAAGCAGGTCAGATTATTCCTTTGGCGGTTTTAGGAGCTGTTCTTCCGGGCGATTTTGTTATAAAACCTGTAAAAATAAGAGGTGTAGCTTCGGAAGGCATGATATGTTCCGAACAGGAACTGGGGCTTAAAGACGAATCAGACGGAATCATGGTTCTTGAAGAAAATACTCCTTTAGGGAAAAAACTTGAAGATATTTTGGAAGAAAAAGATACTATTCTCGAAATAGAAATAACGACAAACAGGGGAGATTGTTTAAGCCATTGGGGAGTTGCGAGAGAAATAGCCGCAAAACTTCAAAAAATACCAAATCTGCCTGTTATAAAAAATATGAAATTTGCGGAAAGCAATGTCATAGAAATAAAAGATAAAACTTTATGCACAAGGTATATAGGATGCCAGATAAAAGGGATTAAAGTAGGTCCTTCACCTAAATGGATGTCTGACAGACTTGAAAACTGCGGAATTAAATCGATAAATAATGTTGTTGACATAACAAATTATGTCCTTTTGGAACTTGGACATCCCCTACACGCTTTTGATTCTTCAACCATAAGCGGAGGAAAAATCATCGTCAGAAGAGCGCGTCAAGGAGAAAAAATAACAACTCTTGACGATAAAACGCATGAGCTTAATGAAACTATGCTTCTTATCGCGGATGCTTCAAAGCCTTTGGCTATAGCAGGCGTAATAGGCGGAGAATTTTCGTCGATTAATGAAACGACAACCGACATATTTTTGGAAAGCGCAGTGTTTAATTCTGGTAATATAAGAAAGACGGCTAGAACATTAAATATATCGACTGACGCTTCATACAGATATGAAAGAGGCACTTCTTGGGAAGTAGCCGAAATCGCAAGCTGGAGAGCCGTAAATCTTATTGTAGAACTTGCCGGAGGAAGATTGGAATTTAGAGAAGATATTAATTCTCCTGATAATGAAAAAAATATAATACAGCTCAGAGTTGAAAGGGTTGCAAAAATTCTAGGATATGAAATAGACGAAAAGACCATTGCCAACATATTAAGATTTTTGGGAATAGAAATAAGCACGAAAGTTGAAAAAGTTCTGGTTGCAGAAGTTCCTTCTTACAGAAATGACATAAAAGAAGAAATAGATTTAATAGAAGAAATTGCAAGAGTAAAAGGATATGAAAATATTCCGTCGGTTAAAGATTCAAGTTCTTTTGTAAGCACGGGAAAGAATATATCTTCAAACAAAATAATAAAAAATATCAGCAACGGACTTGTCGGATTGGGCTTTTGCGAAGTTATGAATTACAGTTTTGCCGAAATAAAAGATTTGGACAAAGTGTATTTGGATTATACTTATAAAATCGCTAATCCTATTTCAAAAGAAAATGAAGTTTTAAGGCCTTCTCTTCTTATGGGACTTTTGAAAAATTTCAACTTCAATCTGGGACAGGGAACTAACGACATAAAAATATTTGAAATCGGAAGAATATTTGACGATAAAGGCGAAAGAAAAGTTTTGGGCATTTTAATGTCAGGACCTGTTTGGCAGACATGGTGGAAGTGGGAAGAAAGTAAAATAAATCCGGTTTTTGATTTCTATTTTGCAAGCGGAGTGATAAGCAGAATACTTCCGTCAAATGAATTTACGATAACTGAAAACAGGAATCCTTCAAAATATTATCATCCCGGGAAAACCGCCGCGATAGTTTACAGGGGAAAAGCTGTCGGTCAGTTCGGAATTTTAAGGCCTGATATTGCCGGAGATGTTCAAAATGAAGTTATTTATGCGGAAATTGACATTGAAAACATAGAAAATGATTATAAAAGCAGAGTGCATTATTACGAACATATTGCAAAATTTCCTTCTGTTAAGAGAGATATTTCTGTCGTAAGTTCTAAAGAAGTTAAGTTCGATAAAATTGAAAAAGTAATAAAATATGTTATGAAAACAGGCGGAATTTTGAAGGATTTCAATCTTTTTTCGGTTTATGAAAGCGATAAGCTTGGATTTGGGAAAATAAGTTATTCTTTCAGATTATTTTACAGACATAACGACAAAACTTTAAATGATGCGGAAGTCAACTCTGATATGCAGGCTCTTTTAAGCAAATTAGACAGCGATTTGGGAATAAAACTGAGAAGTTAAAACTATATTGATTTTTTTGTATTCATAATATATAATTAATAAGAGATAAGGATGTAAAAAAGAGGTTTTATGTCAACAAAAAAAACTAAAAAAAAGGTTTGGTCAAAGCCGAAACTTACTAAAATAAAAGTTGAATTGGATTCAATAATATCTGCAAGCGATATGTATTATTAATGAATATAGCTTGTTTTGATATTCCGATATTTTTTAAACATGTACCTGCGAAAGCAGGTATATGTTTTTTCTGTAGGCAAATATGAAAATAGGCATAGATATTGAAGAAGTAAAAAGATTTTCAAAACTTGTAAAAGATGAGTCTTTCCTTAAAAGAATTTTTTCTAAAAATGAAATAGATTACTGTTTATCAAAAAAAAATTTATGCCAGCATTTTGCGGTAAGATTCGCGGGTAAAGAAGCCGTTTGGAAAGCCGTCAACGGCAAAAAAAACATTTCCATAACGGATATATCGTTTAAAAATATAGACAGCGGCAAACCTGAAGTATATATAAAAAATAAAAGAGCGTCGAATATTGATATATCTTTTTCACATACAAAAAGCACGGTTGCAGCCGTAGCAATAGTATCTGAATAAATATGAAAATTAATAATATTTTTAGCAGAGATTCTTTAAGCTTTAAAAACGATTTCGGGCATGTTTTGGTTGTGGGAAGTTCTTATCGTATGCCCGGAGCAGGCGTTTTATGCGCAAATGCGGCAATACGTTCAGGGGCCGGCCTTGTAACTTTTGCTTTCCCTGAATCCGCATATCCTGTTATTGCAAAAAATATAAAACCTGAAATAATGTTATTCCCTTTAAAAGATAAAAACGGAGAAATATCTGGCCGATGCATAAAAGATATTTTAGAATTTATAAAAAAAAGAAAAATAACTTCTTTAGTATTAGGATGCGGAGCCGGTCAAAACAATAATGTAAACAAGCTTATAACGTCGGTAATTAAAAAATATGATATTTACGTCATAATAGATGCCGACGGGATTAACTCTTTAAAAAAAGAACAACAAAACGGCATAATTAAAAAATTTTTGAATGCGAAAGCGAAAATTATAATTACTCCTCATCCTAAAGAATTTGAGAGAATATCTGGAATGCATTACAGCTCCGGTATTTTTTTTAGACGCAAAGCGGCTAAAACTTTTGCCTTAAATAATGATATAATTTGTGTATTGAAAGGACATAAGACGGTTGTAAGCGACGGCCGCGGCGTATATGTTAACGATACCGGCAATGCAGGTATGGCTACAGCCGGCAGCGGAGACGTTTTAGCGGGAATTATTTCGGCTTTTGTCTGCAATAAAAATAAAAATTTGATGCGAAAGGTTGCTTCTGCGGTATACGTCCACGGACTTGCCGGCGATAAAGCAGCCGCAGAAAAAACTCAAACGTCGCTGATTGCAAGCGACATAATTGACAATATTGCATCGGCTATCGGGAGTATAAAATTTATTTAAAGAATTGCAAAATATAAGAAGAACTATACATCAAAATCCTGAATTGGGCAATGAGGAATTTAAGACGGCTTCTTTCGTTGAGAAAATATTGAAAAGCCGTAAAATTAAAACATACAGATTATGCAATACCGGAGTAATAGGAATTATAGACGGGAAAAAACAAAGCAAAAATAAAGCAAAGACTATAGCTTTAAGAGCTGATTTGGACGCGTTGCCGATATCGGAAAAAAATAAAAACTGTTATGTGTCAAAAAATAAAGGAATTATGCATGCCTGCGGTCATGACGGCAATACGACAATTATGCTTGGCGCGGCAATGCTTTTGTCAGAGCAGATAAAAGAGTTTTCAGGCAAAGTACAGTTTGTCTTTCAGCCTAACGAAGAAGCTTCAGGCGGAGCGCAAAGAATGATTGATGCCGGAGTATTATCAAAAAATAATGTGGACTGCATTTTAGGAGTTCACGTCAGCCCATGGATTAAAACCGGAAGAATTGCTCTGAAATACGGCGCAATGATGGCGGGCGTCGATAAATTTGTTATTGAAATTAAAGGACTTTTAGGACACGGAGCATATCCTCATTTATCAAAAGATTCAATAGTAGCGGCTTCATCTTTTGTTACTTCTCTTCAAAATATTGTTTCAAGAATTCTAAATCCTTTGGAACCGGCCGTAATTACTGTCGGTGAAATAAAAGGCGGCGAAAGATATAACATCATTTGCGATAATGTTAAACTCACCGGTACGGTAAGAACATTAAATATAAAGACAAGAAAACTTATAAAGAAAGAAATAATAAAGAGGCTTGACGGAATATGTAAAAGTTACGGCATGACATACAGCATTGATTACAGGTCGCTCGGCAGTCCTCTTATAAATGACGATTCTACGGTTGATATATGCGTCGAAAGCGCAAAAGAGTGTTACGGAGAAAAATCTTTAGATTTGTTGAAAGAGCCTTCAATGGGCGGTGAAGATTTTGCCGAGTATTTAAAAGAAGTTAAAGGCTGTTTTATATATGTCGGAACCTCCTCAAATAAAGCAACGTCTTATCCTTGGCATCATGAACGGTTTGATTTGGATGAGACTGCTCTCCCGCAGGCGTCAAATTATATTGCCCACACGGCTAAACTTATTCTGAACAAATAACTGAAAATATGAAAATAATAAAAATAACGGCATCCTTATGTCTTCTTATAGGTCTAAATTTTTTTTGCCAGCGGATTGTTTCTGTATTTAATATAAGCTTTCCCGCATCTCTTATAGGAATGATAATTTTGAGTTTGTTAATGTATTTTAAAATTATTAAGGTTGAATTTGTAGAATACGGTGGGGAATTGCTCCTTAATAACATCAGTTTATTTTTTGTTCCTCTTCTTGTCGGAGGGATAGGTTATTTATTCGTAGTAAAAAATGATCTTATGGTTATTTTTGAAATTTTTATAATAACTTCAGTAATTTTAATAATAGTTACGGGACTGCTTGTCCAATATTTATTGATGAAAAAAATATACAGAAAGAGGAAAGAACAACTTTCAAAAAGATAAAGATATGGACAATATATTTGTAAAGATTTTAATAATTATTTTAACGGTTATTATTTATAAGATAACGTCAAAGATAAAAAATATAAGATATCTCTCTATAATGCCGCCGGTTATCTTATGCGCCGCAGTAATTTATATTTTAAACGCATTTCTTAAGATAGATTATGATGTTTATAATTCAGGCGGGAAAATCCTTACTTTTCTGCTTGGTCCGGCAATTATAGCTTTTTCTCTTCCGCTGATAAAAAACCTGAAAGTTCTACGGAAGAATTACAGCATAATTATTATAGGAGTTTGTATTTCAACCGTATTTGCCGTTTTATCTGTAGTCTGCGTAGCATTGCTGTTAAAGGCGAATCCTAACATAATGCTTTCCATAGTGCCTAAAGCTGTTACTACTCCGGTAGCAATCGAAATATCGAAAGTTCTCGGAGGCAAGCCTGAAATAACAATTCTGCTGACGATTTTTTCAGGTATGTTCGGAGCTATTTTCGGTCATTGGATATTAAAAGGCATAAATGTAAAAAATAATCTTGCCATCGGAGTCGCTATAGGCTCCGTAAGCCATGTGCTCGGAACTGCAAAATGTTATGATGAAAATTCATTGCAGGCCGCCGTAAGTACAATTACGCTTGTTTTATCCTGCGTTACAACAGCTTTAATTGCTCCGTTAATAATTAAATTAATCTTTTAGCAAGTTTGTTTATAATAATATTTTTTAGTAATATAAATGTAACATTATTATAAAACAGGGGCAATAAATGTCTAAACTTATTACGATTGTGGACGATGAAGAAGATATTCTTGAACTGTTGTCGGTTAATCTTAAAAAGAACGGATATAATGTTATTACCTATACAAACGGCGAAGATCTGTTCAAACAAATAAATAAAAAAATTCCTGATTTAATGATACTTGACATAATGCTTCCTGATATTGACGGATATGACATATGCAAAAAAATCAAAAGCGATGTAAGATTCAATAACATTCCGATAATAATGCTCAGCGCCAAATCTGAAGAAACAGACAAAATTATAGGACTTGAACTCGGCGCCGATGATTATGTAACTAAGCCTTTTTCGCCTAAAGAACTTGTGGCAAGAGTGAAAGCTGTTTTAAGAAGAAATGAAAATAAAAACGTTTCAAAAGACTCTTTTGCGGCGGACGGCAAAATCAAACTCAACAAAGAAGAATTCAATATAATAGTTGACGGTAAGAAAATTGACGTTACAAATACGGAATTTAAACTGCTTGAACTTTTAATGTCTAAAAAAGGTTTTGTTTTTTCCAGAGAAAAGATTTTGGATTACATATGGGAAGATAAAGATATTTTTGACAGAACAATAGACGTTCATATACGGCATTTGAGGGCAAAGCTCGGCAAATTCGGCAATATAATAAAAAATATACACGGAGTCGGCTATAAAATTGAAGATAAATAGTTTTTTTATTAAATTGTTTATATCTTTTATAATAAGTATTTTCTGTACTTCCGTTATTTTTTTCATAGCTACAAACCAATATATAAAAAAACAAAACAAACAAATTTTTCTGGAACAGTTATCGATTAATAAAGATACTGTTTTAAAAGCAGTTATTCCTTTTATAACCGGCAATAAAATCAAAGAGCTTGATTTATTTGTCCACAGTACGGCAGAAACAATCCAAAGAAGAATAACCGTGATAGATACGGACGGTAAAGTCATTTCAGATTCAGATAAGAATGTTTTTGAAATGCAGAATCATTTAAACAGAAAAGAAGTCAGAAGCGCATTGTCCGGTAAAACGGCGTATGATATCCGCTACAGTTCGACTTTAAACCAGGAAATGCTTTATGTTGCTTCGCCGATTGTTATAAACTCAAAAACTGCCGGTATTCTGAGATTGAGTATGCCTCTCAGCGAGATAAATATCTTCTCCCGCGAAATGAGAAAAAATATTTTAATAATCATTTTAACGGCTTGCTTTACGGCTTTATTTTTGTCGTATTTTTTTACAAAACATATTTCTGATAAAGTCATAAAATTAAAAAATGCTTCTGAAAGGATGGCAAAAGGCGATTTTAAAATAAAAATTCTTACAAAGTCAGAAGACGATTTGGATAAACTCGCCGAAAGTTTTAATTTTATGAGCGAGAAAATAGAGAATCTGTTTTTTCAGACAAAAGAACAAAGCGACAGACTTGATAAAATACTTTCTTCCGTAGACGATACGATTATCCTTCTGGATAAGTCGGGTAAAATTTTAATGCATAACAGCGCTTTTACGAGACATTTTAAGAATATAAATCCGGATAATAAGTATTATTGGGAAGTTTTCAGATCTGAATTGGTTGACAACGCCGTTAAAAATTTAAATAAAAATAAAGACGCCGTTTTATCAGAAGAATTAAAAGAAGATGAAAAATATTTTTTGTTTACAGCCTGTTCTGTTTTAACAAGCGATAATATTGTTTTGACTTTTCATAATATTACTTCCATGAAACAGATTGAATTAATGAAACGCGAGTTTGTCGCAAATGCTTCTCACGAATTGAAAACACCTCTTACCGCAATAAGCGGATTTATCGAAACTTTGGAAACGGAAACGGACATTGAAAATATAAAACACTATGTCGAAATTATAAAAAAACACGCTCTGAGATTATCGAGAATTGTTACCGATCTATTATCTCTTTCAGAAATGGAAAATAACAAAAACATAGAATTATTTCCTGTAGATTTGAGGAAACTTGTTTCAGATACTATGAGTTTGTTTGCCGCTAAAATAGCGGTTAAAAATTTAAATTTTTATTTTATAAACGATGAAAAAGAAAAGTATAAGATACTTGCAAATGAATTTTACATAGAGCAAATGCTGATAAATTTGATAGAGAACGCGATAAGATATACTGAAAAAGGCAAAATCGAAATCAAACTTGATAAACATAACGATAAAGTTGTGTTATCGGTATCAGATACCGGGATAGGAATAGCGGAGGAACATCTGCCTAGAATATTTGAACGTTTTTATGTGGTTGACAAAGCAAGAAGCAGAAAAACAGGCGGGACCGGTTT